>NZ_MCTV01000013.1:118472-170076 GCF_002874545.1 Shewanella sp. 10N.286.52.C2 | reverse complement strand
CCATCACCGTTGTCGGTAAGCACACCGTCAGTGCCGCTGTACGTCACCGTATCAACAGATAGGTTATCACCATCGATGTCGCTCGCACCTGCCAGCAGCTGCTCATCGGTAATGATGATAACGCCGTCTTCATTCATTGAGAAAGCTTGGTCTTCTACCTCGGCAGCATCATTTACCGCGGTCACATCGACATTAAAACTCATCGAGTCAGTAGTCGTATCTGTGGTAGGTAGATCATCAGCGTCTATCTGACCATCAGCATTGTTATCACTTGAAACATTTACCTCAAAAGTCTCACTGTTGGTCGCAGTGCTTGCATCTGTTGATGAGGCGCCATCAGATATTTCAGTTTCGCTATTTGCACTTGATGGTGTTGCTGCAGACGCAGTTGCTGACGAAGATGGCGCACCTGAACTAGTTGAAGCACCTTCAGCCCCACCGATACTTTGGGCGCCTGAAGATACAGCCTCTTCAGGGGCTGCATTAGCTGCCCCTTCGGCCGCAGAGCTACTAGCTGCTTCCGTATCAGCATCTGAGGTTGAGCTTTCAACAGCTGATGATTGAGAATCTGTTGAACTAGGGGCTGCAGAAGAAGCCTCGGCATTGGCGGCCTCTGCATCATCAGTTTGAGAGTCATCTGTTGATGATTCTGAGCCGCCTGAAGGAGCCAAGCTTTCTTCTGCCGTTTGTATGTCTACCGATGATGTCGCAGTCGCAACAGTATTGGTGACTGTTGATTGATTATTCTCAGCCTTAGATGATGAAACCGTCGAGTCTTCTGTGTTTACTTGTTCAACAGCATCATTAAGAGCATCATTTTCAGGATTATTAGACAGGTTATCATTTGACATAAAAAGGCCTATTTATAAAATAATTAATTGAATTTAAAAGCACGGAATCCCCAAGAGAACTGGGCAGTTCTCTTGTTCATTTAATAAATTTTTTGAATCATTTTCGGAAGGCCAATCAAACCCTAGTTTTTATTCACACCTATGTTAAAACTCAACATAACTATGCCTTTAGATTTAAACTAGCCTGTATAATTAACGGTAGTCTATAGTTTTGAGTTTGTGTATAAAAAACACACTTTTTTGATCTAGATCAATAAAACAACAAATCAACATGCCAAGTTGACAGGTTGACAGGTTGACAGAGGAAGAGTATTCGAGGGGGTTGCCCAAATAGCGGCTAAATAAATAACGTTACTAGATTAAATGAAGCTATAAGTAGATTTAATATCAACTCAAATTAAAAGTAATATCCAAGAATAATATAAAAAGGCTAAGCCCCTTTATTAGTATTTTTAAAACTATTCATATGACGAATTATTAATATTGATGTGTAGCGCTTCAACAATAAATAGCTCAAAGCTGAATTTAACTATTACACTTCAACCAATACTAACCCCGACAATAGTCTGCTAATGCCAAACAATAATGACTCAATCGTAAAGCCTTAAGTGAATGAGAGAAGTTTAAGAATGGAAGCGAAAAGGATTAAAATGGCAAATGATCAGCTGATATTCCTCCATTAACAGCTAAGAATTAAGTTTTTCTCAGTAATTACCATTGCAGCATAGTTATGTCGCGATTTAGTTAAAGCGACAGCCAAATAACAAAAAAGGACTCATTAGAGTCCTTTCAACAATCTTGCTCAGCTACATTTAACCAAGGAAGTTTAACCAAGCTAGCTTAACAGCTAACTAAACCTAGCTACGTAGGCCGATGCCACGTGAAATAAGGTAGTATGCTACAAACCATAGCGAGGCACAAAAGCCTACCATAATGGCAATTGATAACGGCACACTGATATCAGCAAAGCCTAAAAAGCCGTAGCGGAACACGTTTATCATATATACCACAGGGTTTAGCGCTGACACGCCTTGCCAAAAATCAGGTAGTAATGACAGCGAGTAAAACACCCCACCAAGATAAGTCAGTGGCGTTAAAATGAAAGTGGGGATAATGCTAATGTCATCAAAGCTTTTGGCAAATACCGCGTTAATTAACCCGCCTAACGCAAATAACACCGAGGTTAAAAACACCGTCATAATCACTAAGCCAACATGATGCAGGCTTAAATCAACAAAGAACATTGCCACCAAGGTCACAATCAAGCCGACACTTAACCCACGGGCGACGCCGCCGCCAACAAAACCGGCAATCATCACATAATGCGGCACAGGTGCCACCATTAACTCTTCAATACTGCCGTGCATTTTGGCACTAAAAAAGGACGAGGCCACATTAGAATAGGAGTTGGTGATAACCGACATCATGATTAAACCTGGTGCGATAAACTCCATGTACGATACGCCGCCCATTTCACCAATACGGTTGCCAATTAAGTTACCAAAAATCAAAAAGTACAAGGTCATGGTAATGGCTGGCGGCACTAAGGTTTGTACCCAAATACGGGTAAAACGATTGGTTTCTTTAATTAAAATACTTTTAAAGGCAATCCAATAAAGCTTGTTCATTATTTTGAGTCCTTAGTTTTTTTAACTAACTCGACAAATAGCTCTTCAAGGCGATTCGCCTTGTTACGCATTGATAGCACTTCAATATTTAACTGGCTTAATTGGCCGAACAAATCATTGAGATTGTTGGCTTTTGCCAAATCTACTTCCAGCGTATGACCATCGACCAAACGGCAACTCATATTATTTAGGCTTGGCGCAGCTTCAATATCGCGGCGTAAATCTAAAATGAAGGTTTCCACATCCAGTTTACTGAGTAGGCTTTTCATGCTGGTGCATTCAACCAATAAGCCTTTATCGATAATGCCGATATTGCGGCACAGCATTTCAGCTTCTTCAAGGTAATGGGTGGTCAAAATAATGGTCACGCCTTGGGCGTTAATTTGCTTTAAGAACTCCCACATCGAGCGGCGAAGCTCAATATCTACCCCTGCTGTTGGTTCATCAAGGATCAACAATTGTGGCTCATGCATTAACGCACGAGCAATCATTAAACGGCGCTTCATGCCGCCTGATAACGCTCGTGCTTGGCTACCACGCTTTTCCCATAAATCTAACTGGCTTAAATACTTTTGTGCACGCTGCAATGCCACTGCGCGGGTCACGCCATAGTAACCGGCTTGGTTAACTACAATTTGCAGCACGGTTTCAAACTGATTGAAGTTAAATTCTTGCGGCACTAAACCAATGCACATTTTGGCGCGCTCTAAGTTGTTGTCGATATCATAATCGAACACTTTAACGCTGCCTGATGTCTTTTGCACTAATGAGCTAATCACGCCAATAGTCGTCGATTTACCCGCACCATTGGGGCCTAATAGCGCAAAAAAATCGCCCTGCTCTACGGTTAAGCTAAGGCCTTTAACCGCTTGAACACCGCTCTTATAGGTTTTTTGCAGGTTTTCGATCACCAACGCTTTGGTGGGGTTGCTCATTGTGATACCTCTGGTTCATGAATTGCGAATGACGTGCTGTTAATTACACTGTCTTAATTACATGATCTTAATGACCTAATGTAAATGATTAACACGCAAAATTTTCTGACGCCCAAAACAAAACTCCCGCCTATAGCGGGAGTTGGTCGACCACAGATTGGATTAATCTAATGGTACAACTTTAGCAATGTAAGGTAAGTTACGATATTGCTCTGCGTAGTCAATACCATAGCCGACGATGAACTCATCAGGAATGGTAAAACCAATAAAGTCGACTGGTACATTAACTTCACGACGCTCAGGCTTATCGAGTAATGTACATAATGCTAAGCTTTTAGGCTCGCGCAGTAATAACATCTCACGTACTTTATTTAAGGTATTACCTGAATCAATTAAATCTTCAACAATCAATACGTCACGTCCGGCAATCTCAGATGATACATCTTTAAGGATCTTCACGTCACGTGTGCTTGTCATTGCATTGCCATAACTTGAAACTGACATGAAGTCGATTTCAACATGGCCTTTGATACGGCGACATAAGTCAGCCATAAAAACCACAGACCCTTTCAATAAGCCGACCATTAGCAAACGTTCGCTGTCTGCGTAATGGGTATTAATCCTTTCAGCTAATATATCCAGTTTTTCGCTGATTTCTTCTGCAGAAATCATCACTTCTGTTGTGTGTTTCATATTACTCTCAATTGTCGATTTTTTCGGACTTGTCGTTGGCATATCCCCAACGATTTGTCAGCCCGTGCTCTATGCCCAAATGATCTAGAATTCGGGAAACCATGAAGTTTACCAGATCTTCTATCGATTTGGGATAATGATAAAAGCCTGGTGCCGCTGGCATGATGGTCGCACCGTTGCGAGTCAGGCTTAACATATGCTCTAAGTGTATGGCACTAAAAGGAGTTTCCCGAGGAACAAGGATTAATTGACCGCGCTCTTTTATTACTACATCTGCCGCTCTTTCTAACAAATTATTACTCATTCCGGTGGCAATCGCCGCTAAAGTGCCTGTTGAGCAGGGGCAAACCACCATTTGCTTTGGCGCCGCACTGCCAGATGCCGGTGGCGAAAACCATTCATCTTTGCCCAAAACCACCAGCTCACCAGCAGCATTTTTATCCATCTTAAAATGGGCTAATAACTGCTGACAGGCTTTTTCTGAGTTTGCGCTCAGTTGCAAACCTTCTTCAGTGGCAAGCACCACTCTGGCAGCACTTGAGATCATCAAAAACACTTGGTAATCGGCGGTCAGTAAGCACTGCAGTAACTTTAAACCATAGGGCGCACCAGAAGCGCCAGTCCACGCGAGACTAATGGCCTTTTCTTTTTTTGCGTACGGGTGGTTCGAATTACTCATATGTTCTCTTTTAATCAAGCTTTACCGCTTATACGGCCAAAACCGACTTATTGATGACTATTAACCTAATCTAACCTTATCTAAAAGGTTATTTTAGGGCATTTATCAATTGTTGATGGATACCATGAAAGCCGCCATTACTCATAATCACCACGGTATCACCACTTTGTGCTTGAGCTTTAACTTGAGCAATAATGGCGTCGATATCCGTAAACACGGCAACAGGAATACTGGCGCTAGCCATATTGGCTTTTAAATCCCAGCCGACATTGTCCGCTTGATACAAAAAGGCGCAATCCGCTAAGGCCATAGATGCTGCTAAAGTGTCTTTATGTACGCCGCTTTTCATGGTGTTTGAGCGCGGCTCGAGCACCACGATTAATTTACCTGTAGCTAAATCGCCCTCGCCCACTTTGGCGCGCAGGCCTTGTAAAGTCGTTTCAATGGCCGTTGGATGATGCGCAAAGTCATCATAAACCGCAATGCCATTAACGGTATCTAATAGCTCTAAACGACGTTTTGGCGGCGCAAATTGGCTCAAGGCTTCAATAGCATGACTTGGCGCTACGCCAACATGCCTTGCTGCTGCGATGGCCATTATGGCATTTTCAATATTGTGCTGACCGATTAAGCCCCAGTTTAATATGCCTTGGGACTCGCCATTAAACTTCACTTCAAACTCATGACCGTCTGCAGCAATGGTTTTACCATACCAGCCTGTGGCGCTATGCTCAGTGGCATAAAAATGCTCTTGCTCGCTCCAACAACCTAATTCAATCACTTGTTTTACCGCCTCTACTTCAGCAGGCCAAATGACTTTACCTTCACTGGGAACCGTGCGGATAACATGATTAAATTGGCGCTGAATAGCAGCCAGATCGGCAAATATGTCGGCATGATCAAACTCAAGATTATTAACCACTAAAGTACGCGGGCGGTAATGCACAAACTTAGAGCGTTTATCGAAAAAGGCACTGTCATATTCATCGGCCTCAACCACAAAAAAAGGCGAGTTACCTAAACGGGCTGACACGCCAAAGTTTTGCGGTACGCCACCAATTAAAAAGCCCGGCTCATAGCCGCAATATTCTAATACCCACGCCAACATACTGGAGGTTGAGGTTTTACCATGGGTGCCTGATACCGCCAGTACCCAGCGTTCTGGCAAGATATATTCTGATAAAAACTGCGGCCCTGAGGTGTATTTAATGCCACGGTTTAATACTGCTTCAACACAAGGGTTTCCGCGGCTCATAGCATTACCAATGACCACTAAATCTGGCTGATTTTCACCTTCTTTACCCAGCTGCACAGGGTCGAAGCCTTGAATAAGCTCAATACCTTGCTGTTCTAGCTGGGTGCTCATAGGTGGATACACATTGGCATCACTACCGGTGACTTTGTGTCCCATACCGCGGGCTAATAACGCTAAACCGCCCATAAAAGTGCCACAAATTCCAAGAATATGTACGTGCATGCCGTTGCTCTACTTAAAAAATAATCAGGGGGCTATTCTAATGCAAATAGGGGGTTAATGTCAGTTATCGCTGCTAACAAAACAGGCAAGCATAAATGCTTGCCTGTTTTAAGGGGCTATCCATAAGCTTGGCTTAGATTACTGCTTAAGCCTTGGTTGTAGTTTTAAGTATTCGTTTTAGCTTGCAGCAGCGCGGTTAACTTATCTATCTTATCGTGCAGCTGCTGAATATCTTCCGCGGTTGCCGCTGTTTTTGACTCAACGTTTTTATCATCGTTGGCTTCTTGCTCTTCACGCATTATTTTGGTTTCTTCGCCCATCACATCTAGCACTGCGCCCACCATCATGTTTAAAAACACAAAAGTCGTTAAGAAAATAAACGTCAAGTAATACAGCCAACTTAGTGGATACACTGCCATGGTTTCGTACATGATCGAGGTCCATGACTCGAACGTAGAAATACGGAACAATGTCAGCATCGCAATAGACACATCGCCCCATAAAAAGTCATTCACATGGGCAAAAAACATGCTACCAATCGCGCCATAAATATAGAAGATTACAAACATTAATAATGCAATATAACCCATGCGTGGAATGGCTTTAAGCAGCGCATTAATCAACATTCTCAGCTCTGGCACCATAGACACCAGTCGTAACACCCTGAAAATACGTAATAGTCGCGCCAGTAATATGGTGGAGCCACCCAATGGTACTAAACTGCCAATCACAATAATGGTGTCGAAGATATTCCAGCCCTTGGAGAAGAAGGACTTAATACCATCACTGGCCATGTAGCGAATAATGAGCTCAAACAAAAAGAACACTGTAATGGCAATATCCAACACATATAAGCTGTTTTCAAGCCAAGTAGGCAAATGATAGGTGTGAGCACCAATAGATAATGCCGACACAATAATCACAAAAATAACAAATCCCTGGAAGGTTTTGCTTTGGTCAATTTTTTTTAGTACTGAGAGCATACCTGTTGCTTGCATAATGAATGGTTTTCTCCAAATGAGGCGCACTTTTGAGGACAGCAGAGCCTACTGAACCATGCTTAAATTAGAATTAAAAGCTTCAGCTATCACTAATATTACAGTTAATAAAATACTTAGGTTGGCAACTAGCCTTGATAAATCTCTAGCGGTAAATCATCAGGATCGCTAAAGAAAGTGAACTTCTTGCCAGTGTATTCATCGATTCGAATAGGCTCGACATCGACATTGTGTGAGGTTAAATGCGCCACGACCGCATCAATATCGGTGACCTTAAAGGCTAAATGACGCAGTCCTTGAGCCTCAGGATAACTGGGGCGTATAGGCGAGTTTGGAATAGAAAACAGCTCAATCTGACTGCCATCTGCCAGCTGTAAATCAAGCTTGTAAGATTGGCGATCTTCACGGTAGTTTTCTGCCAACACCTTAAAGCCTAAAACTTCAGTGTAGAAGTGTTTTGAGCGCGGATAATCTTCACAAATGATCGCCACATGATGAATACCTTTAAACATAGCCTTTCCTATTCAGTTAGTGATATTAGCAACTGCTGTAAGTCAGCTTAACGGCCTTTTTTAGACTGCGCTAAGGCTTTTTGGCGGGCTTGTTGCTTAAGGGATCCCTTTTTCGTTTTACGGGTCACGGGGGCAACTTGGGTTAAATCGGGCTCAAACCCTTGCAGCCATTGCTGTGGTAAACGTCTATCTAAAAAGGCTTCCAGTTTTATTAATTGCGGCTCATCATCAACACTTAACAAAGTAATGGCTTGGCCTGCTTTGCCAGCGCGGCCTGTACGACCAATGCGGTGAATGTAGTCTTCGTTTTGAAACGGCAGCTCAATGTTCACCACATAGTTTAGCTCATTAATATCTAGCCCTCTGGCAGCAACATCGGTGGCCACCAGCGCTTTAATGTCACCCGATTTAAACTGCGCTAACACGCTCTCACGCATTGTTTGCGAAAGATCTGCATGAAATGCCACAGCATTAACCCCCGCTTGTTTCATTTGCGCAGCTGCTTTATCCGCCCCTTGCTTGGTGCGGCTAAAGATTAACGCTTGTTGCCAACTTTCTTTGTTAATCAAGTGACACAATGCGGGCATTTTTTTATTCGCATCAAGGTTATACACCCACTCAACAATTTTGGCCGCTGTCGTATTGCGCTCGCTGGTTTCAATCACTTGAGGCGATTGCAGCAGTCGCTTACTGAACTTAAAAATTCGCTCATCTAACGTTGCTGAAAACAATAAGGTTTGGCGCTCTTTTGGCAGGCGCTTTAATACCTCGATAATTTCATCTCTAAAGCCCATGTCTAACATGCGGTCGGCTTCATCAAATACCAACTGGCTGATGTTTGATAATGTCATCACTCGATTACGTAAGTGATCTAATAACCTGCCCGGCGTAGCAACAATAATATCTGCCCCCGCTTTAATGGCATCAGCCTGCGCTTTAATACTCACGCCGCCATACACCATTAGCGAGCTAATTTGAGTGTGCTCGGCATAGGTTTGAATGCTTTGGTTTACTTGTTGGGCCAACTCACGTGTTGGCACCAATATTAACGCGCGAGTGCGTTCTTGATGCTCACAAGGCGATGTATTAACGAGTTTTTGTATTATCGGCAATGCAAAGGCTGCGGTTTTACCCGTACCCGTTTGCGCCCCAGCTAATACGTCTTTTCCGGCAAGCACCACTGGAATTGCTTGTTGCTGGATCGGTGTAGGTTGCTCGTAACCTAAACGGGCTAAATGCTCAACTAACTCAGCTTGCAGCGATAACGAAGAAAAAGACATAAACACTCCTAAAAACAGATACCCCAAAGTTTACCATGCTGGTTATTTTCTCAATAGGAAGAGTTTTGTCATTACCATCAGCTTGATGATGTCATTTGTAGGCTATTAATTAGTGCATACAACTGCTAAGACATAAAAGCGAAACATTTCGATCACAAAAGTATCAACTTTGCGTAAGGCCTTGTTCATATAACCGCTCTATGCTTTTCAAGTTTCCAAGGGTTGAGCCACGAATTGCAGCCTACCCCACCCAACTCGTCAATAGGATAGACAACATAATGAATAAGACCTGGAAAGCATCATATGGTGTGCTTGCTTTAGTCATTTCAAGTGCCCTAAATGCTGAAGTGCTACCGACATACCAAACTGAAAATGCTTGGTTTACTGATGCACAAAGCGCAATCGATGCAAAACTGAATACCAATAATCAATTCAAAGCTAAAAACGTGATCATTTTTGTCGGTGATGGCATGGGCGTTTCTACCCTAACGGCATCACGCATTCTTCAAGGGCAATTGGCAGGAAACCCTGGTGAAGAAGGCTACTTAAGCTTTGAAACATTCCCCCACACTGCTTTAGTCAAAACCTACAACGTTGATGCGCAAACCCCAGATTCTGCAGGCACCATGACAGCAATGATGTCGGGTCTTAAAAGTGATGCTGGTGTATTAGGTGTTGATGAAGACATCGTGCGCGGCGACTGCTCAACCGTTGCTGGTAACGAAGTAGTCACAGCGCTTGAGCTTGCTGAAATTAAAGGTTTAGCAACGGGTATTGTCTCAACTGCGCGCATTACCCACGCGACACCCGCTGCAACCTATGCAAAATCTGCCGACCGCAACTGGGAAGATATCTCAGACATGCCAGAAGATGCGGTAACTGGCGGCTGTAAAGATATTGCCGATCAACTAGTGAATTTTGAAGCTAATGTCGAAGCCCGTTTTAAAGGTGTTGATATTGATGGTATCGACGTGGTTATGGGCGGCGGTCGTCGTCACTTTTTACCAAAGGATGCTAGCTTTAACAGCGCAGATGCCGTGAGTGAGATTGAAGGCGATCGCACTGATTCACGAGATTTAACCGCTGAGTGGCAAGCAAAATACAGCGAAGGTGTTTATGTAATGGATCAAGCAGGATTTGATGCCATTGATACCGAAAACACCAAGCAGCTGATGGGGTTATTTAACGAATCTCATATGCAGTATGAAGCTGACCGTGACAATGATGTAGCAGGTGAGCCATCAATTGCACAAATGACCAGCAAAGCTATCGATATTCTAGATAATAACGATAACGGTTTCTTCTTAATGGTTGAATCAGGCCGTATTGACCACGGTCATCACGCAGGTAGCGCTTATAACGCGTTAACCGATGCCATTGCATTGTCTGATGCCGTTAAAGAAGCGGTCGCAAAAACTGACCCAAGCGAAACACTGATTCTGGTTACCGCTGACCACGGTCACGTGTTCACCATTGCCGGTTACCCAAAACGCGGCAACCCTATCTTAGGTAAAGTTGTTGGTATCGGTAGCACTGAACCTTCAACAGCATCTGATGGCCTACCTTACACCACTTTAGGTTACACCAACGGTAATGGCTTCCACGATTTAGGTGATGAAACCGATGCTGACGCAGGTTACGGCGAAGACGTTAACGCGGGTCGTCAAGACCTAACCAATATTGATACAACGACTTCTGGTTTCCACCAGGAAGCCTTAATTCCAATGAGCTCAGAAACCCACTCAGGTGAAGACATCACTTTGCATGCACAAGGTCCAGGCGCACAACTGGTACAAGGCGTTGTTGAGCAAAGCGTGGTATTTCACCTTATTGAGCAATCTCTCGACTTAATTCAGCAATAAGCAGGAATGAACATGAAAAACTTAAATCTATCCCTAGTCGCCCTTGCTGTAATGGGTCTATCTGCTTGTTCAGACGGTGATGATGGTTCAAACGGTGCCGATGGTTCGAACGGTTCAAATGGTTCAACGAGCCTTATCGTGCAAACAGCTTTAGCCATTGGCGATGCAAACTGTCCTAACAGCGGCGTGCAAATTGACTCAGGTATTGATACCGACAGCGATGGTGAATTGCAAAGCACTGAAGTCACAGCCACTGAATACGTCTGTGCTCCTGGTAATTCAACCGTTAGCACCAGCGACATATTAACCAGCGTTAACAACGATTGGTTTGTAGCAGGTCAGCAAGAAATCACCGCAGCACGCCAAAATTGGCTTGCTGCCACAACGCCAAGTATGGCTACAACGAGCAGCGCTAAAACATCAGTACCATCTGTTGCGGCAACTAATGCTAGCGCCTTAAACGAATTACGTGGCAGTGCTAAAAACGTGATTTTATTTGTCGGTGACGGCATGGGCATTTCAACGGTGACAGCAGCGCGTATTTTAGAAGGCCAAATGCAAGGTAAAAACGGTGAAGAGCATAACCTTTCATTCGATACCTTCCCATTTGCAGGCTTAGCTAAAACCTACAACGTTGATGCACAAACCCCTGACTCAGCAGGCACTATGACTGCAATGATGAGCGGCGTTAAATCTGACGCTGGTGTCTTAGGTGTTGATGAACATGTTGAGCGCGGCGACTGTAGCACTGTTGCGGGCACAGAGTTAATTACCGCATTAGAACTGGCTGAGATCGCGGGTAAATCTACAGGGGTTATCTCAACGGCGCGTATTACTCATGCAACGCCAGCGGCGACCTACGCAAAGTCAGCTGATCGCAACTGGGAAGATATTTCCGACATGCCAGAAGATGCGGTATCCGGTGGTTGTAAAGATATTGCTGACCAATTAGTCAACTTCGAAGCCAACCTAGAAGCGCGTATTAGCGGTATTGATGTTGATGGTATCGACGTGGTAATGGGCGGCGGTCGTCGTCACTTTTTACCTAAAGATGCTGCTTATAACTCAGCAGATGCCGTCAGTTCAATTGAAGGTGACCGCACCGATGGTCGTGACTTAACTGCAGAATGGCAAGCCACTTATGCAGACGGTGTTTATGTGATGGATCAAGCAGGTTTTGATGCCATTGATGCAGCTAGCACGACTCGTGTAATGGGCTTATTTAACGAGTCTCATATGCAGTATGAAGCTGACCGCACTAATGATGTTGCGGGCGAGCCATCGGTTGCAGAAATGACCGCTAAAGCCATTGATATCCTTGATAACAATGATGAAGGTTTCTTCTTAACCGTTGAGTCTGGTCGTATCGACCACGGCCATCACGCAGGCAGTGCATACAACGCCCTAACGGACACAATTGCATTTTCTGATGCGATTGCCAAAGCCGTTGAAATGACCGATATGTCAGATACGTTAATCATTGTCACCGCCGATCATGGCCACGTATTTACCATTGCTGGTTACCCTAAACGCGGTAATCCAATCTTAGGTAAAGTGGTTGGCATTGGTAGCGAAGAACCATCAACTGCGGCAGATGGCATGCCATACACCACACTGGGTTACACCAATGGTCGCGGCTATAAAAACCTCGGCACTGAAACCGATGCCGATGCTGGATACGGTGAAGATATTACTGCAGGTCGTTTTGACCTAACCGATATCGACACTGCTTCAACAGGTTTTCACCAGGAGTCTTTAGTGCCGACTAGCTCTGAAACCCATGCGGGTGAAGATGTCGGTATTTATGCTTACGGCCCAGGGGCAATGTTAGTTAACGGCACCAATGAACAGAGTGTGATTTATCACATCATGGACTTTGCCGCCGACTTAACCAACAAAGCGAACGCAGCAATAGCGAACTAAACCGTTCGCTTACAAGCGAACGAGTCTAAAAGCCAAGGCTGCAACCTAATTGCAGCCTTGGTTTAATTGATTATTTTAGCCTTAACCTTTTTATATCGACATGCATCACTATCAGCAATGTCATAGGAGTTCCCGTGAAGTTACCTCTGCCTTTATCAATCATGTTTTCAAGTCTGCTTATCACTTTATCCGCTGCAAGTTACGCCCAATGCGACTTATCCTCGTCAAGCTTACAGGCAAGTTATCAACTCACCTCCACTGATAGTCCAGTCAGCCAACACCAGAATAAAAGCAGCCTTAATTTATGGCGCCAAGGCAATACCGTGGCGCATCAATACCCGCAAACTGATATCACTGAATCATGGTTTTTGCTCAATAATAAGCAAATCAAACCCACCCGTTTTTTTGATGGCTATCAACGCGGTATTGAATACCAACCAGGCGAAGTGGTTCACGGCAAGTCTGAACACGACTGGTCATATCGTTATCAATTTATCTCTGACAAGCTTATTTCACAGTTAACACTTAGCACCGAAACAGGCAAAGGCTGTGAGCGTCAGCAAGTGCTCACTCAAACCTCTGCAAACAGTAAAATTGAGCTAGTTTGGTTACCTGAACTACAACTTATCAGCCGCTTTAGTTGGACAAAAGGCCAAGGACAACATCAAACACATGAGCAATGGCAGCTCACTGAACTCAGCCATGATGCAGATAAAGTCGCTGCTTTTTTCAAACAGCTTAATCATTACAAAATGACCGATTACGCCGATATTGGTGATGACCATAGCGATGAGTTTTTAACGAACATGGTAACTTTGGGGTTTGTTGAGCACGGCGCATCTGGGTTTTATGACACCGAAGGCAAAGCGCTTGCAGGTAATGGGCATGCTCATTAAGCATTGAGCATTGAGGGCAGTAGAAGTAATCCAATAAAAATGCCGACTTTCTGATTAAGCTACACAGTATTAGTTACTGTGTGCCTAGGGTCTGTTGATCTTTCACGGTTGTTTTTGCAGCGAATTGTTGGCCATTTATACAAGGCAGAGGCTTTGCAGTGTAGTTATTCTACATAATAAGCCGATAACGAAGTAAAAATGGCCAACAAACGCTGTCCGAAGGATTCGGCTAAAAACGAATTACGCTTTGTGGAGTGAATTTTTTGCAAACAAAGAGCGCTTAGATTGCTAGGCTGCACTCCACTCGCCGCGCTTAATTCGTTTTTATCTCGAACAAAATGCCACCAGCAAAGATCAACAGACCCTAGAGAATACTCGGCAACTTTCAGTTTATTCGCATTTGAACGAATTAATAACTTAACGTTAGCTGTTAAAATAGCTGTTAAAAATAGCCGTTAAAATTAAAAGCTACGCTCTGTGGTTTCACCATTAATCACAATAACCTCTTGCTCATCGGCATGGAGGAAAAAAGCCGGATCATCTTCTGGGGTATTTGGCAGTTCAGGGTCATCATTTTGCGCAACACAGGTATAACCTAAGCTGTAGTTATTGGCGACCACAAAACCAAACTCATAGTCATAACTTACAACATCATCGTTTGCATCCAAAACAGGATTAACTCTGGCTGCAGCAATAGGCGCTACCATGATGAACTGACTTTCGCTATCACGAAAATCATCCATATTTTCAAGGGCTGTCGCTTCAGGGTATAAATACACTGCTGAGCTAAACTCAGAGCCACCAGCGGCCATTTCACATTGCTCCATCACCTCAGTAGAAACACTACCAGCAATGGCGCCAACCTCTGCGCTATTAACGAGCTGCACCGAGGTCGGCTTCAAGGTCCAGTAATCTTTATTACCCTTAGGGCCCTGTAAACCTTTTTGTAAATTAAACTCAGCCACAAAGCTATTGTTACCCGCTGCTATGGTGAATGCTTTATTAAAGAACAAGCGACCAGTATTGTCATCTTCAGCGCCAACCCCGCCACAACTGCCATTGCTGTTAGTGGTTAAACCGGCAATGGCTTCATCCATCGTCTGTACGTAAGAGCTTTCTTCATTGACCACTTCACTGTTTTCCATGTAAATACACATTTGGTATTCACCAACAACCACATCTTGGCCGCTCACTAAGGTTTCAACCTCTGAGCCTTGAAATTCTAATAAATCGACTTGCTTTAATTCGCCGTCTTCTGACACGTCAAATGAGATACTGCCAGCATCATTTTTTAACACCACTTGCTTAAACGCTATGGTGACTTTTTTTGCATCAGCAGGATTATCTGACACCCCTAAATTAAAGGTTCCGGTTTCAATGACCGGAGTAGAGTTATCACTATCACTTCCGCCACAGGCCGTTAATAATCCAGCCGTTGCGATAAGAAATGCTATTTTTGAAAGTTTCATTGGTTATCGACCTTTATCATTACAACCTAAGGTTGAAGTGTAGCATAGAAAGTCACAGCACAGCTCGACGAAAGCACAGTCGTATCAATACCTACGCCCAAATAACACTTAGGTCATGACAATGTTAATGTCCTGCCGTGCTTGGTCCATAACCACCAAACTTGGTAGCAAAATAGCCAATAATCCAACCCGCGATTAATCCATCGGCAACAAACCAAAATGGCGATTGCAATGCACCGCCCAGACCGAATATGGCGAAGTGGTTCATAGTAAATCCGCAAGCAAGAGTGATATCGACTTCAGTTTATTCCTTACAAGCTCATCTGGCATGATGATAATGTGTCTAACCGCCTAACTTTATTTTAAACCGTGGATATTACCTAAATATTCATTTTCAATATTTGTAGATAACTCCCATACACTTGCTTATGAAGATTGAAATAAAACCAGTGCATTATTGGTTTCAAATGACTACCTTTAATAAGTACAAACATAAACGATGTTTGCCATCGATTGGAGACCGAAATGGATAAAGCACTGCAAACCATGATTGCTAATATGCCAGAAAAAACAGGCAAGTCATTACCAGAGTGGCTCGATATACTTGCAAAGCAGAACATTGAAAAGCATGGAATGGCAGTAAAATATTTGAAAGCTGAACATGATGTTAGCCATGGGTTTGCCAATACCATCGTCACCTTATCAAAACAAAAAGACGAATCAGCTGATGAGTTAGTCACTCAACAATATCAAGGCAAAGAAGCCCTGACGCCAATCTATGATGTGCTTATTGCTATTGTGAGCGGCTTTGGCCAAGACGTAGTGATAACCCCTAAAAAAGCGACAGTGAGTATCATTAGGAAAAAACAATTTGCCCTGATTAAACCTGCGACCAAAACCCGTATCGACCTAGGGTTAAAAATCAAAGACACACAACCTCAAGGTTGCCTTGAAGATTCTGGGCCTTTTGGTGCAATGTGTAGCCATCGCATACAATTAAAAGATATTGCGGATGTGAATGATGAAGTAAAGCAATGGTTGCTTTTAGCATACGATCAATCTGTTTAATAGCAGTGATACAGGTTAGCTGCTTAAACTGAATTCATGAGTTAAGAATTTCAGTTAGGCAGCCAAACCAACCCATTAAGCTCGATAAAAGCCTTTCATTACCTTCCCGCCGTACTTGGACCATAACCACCAAACTTGGTAGCAAAATAGCCAATAATCCAACCCGCGATTAATCCATCAGCAACAAACCAAAACGGTGATTGTAATGCACCGCCAAGACCAAATATAGCCACCATTAAGGCTTGAATTTGATCATAGGCCACAAAGGTAAACACCAGATTCATCCAGCCGCCCATTATGGTTGCGGTTAGCCACCAAGGCATGGCTATTTTTAACACCGGATGATAATCAAATACCCCAGCAAGCCCAATAATGGCGCCAAAAGTGATATACCACAGCAGTAATCCCCACAAAAACAATAAACTGGTTTCTGGGGCAAGCCATGGCACTATCCAAAAGCACAATACCCCAAAGGCTAAACCGATAAGCTTGCCCACGGCGGTGCGGGTGACTAAAGAAGGGTTAGAAATCATAATGACCTCCATACTATTTGAATGAGTCAGGTAAATCACCTGACTGATTTAGCCACGGCGATTAAGGACTGCCATTAGCGGATCACAACAGCGATCATTCACAGCCAAGATTGTTGTAAATACCTCCATATTAGCCCTGCCAGTTAACCCTCAATGTGATCTAGGATAATCAATGCTTAGTTTAATACTTAATAATTAGCCAAGGCGAAACAGCAATAAGGCTCGCTCATTGTCAGTGCTTTTATTAGTTTGACCATCATCAAGCTGAGCATCATGAATAAAGCCATTGCTGATAAGCACTTTAATAGAACCCAAATTATCTTGGGTCACTTCGGCAAATATTGGCCTTTGAGTTTGCTCCGCTAAAAAGACTCTTAAGGCATTAGTACCGATGCCCTGACCCCAATAGTCTCTCCCAAGCCAATATCCCAATAGCCATTGCTGCTCACTTTGCCATAAAACCACACTGCCAACGATATCGTTATCAACAATTATCGCTTTGGCTGTTATATCAGCATGACTCAAAATATTGCTCTGCCAATGTTCAAAAAAGGCATTACGGTCTCTCGCCGGAAAATCGGCCATCTCATTAGCCTGTGGATCGGCTTGAAACTGATATAAATGTTCTAAATCGGTGGCTAATACATTCCTAAGCTGTAAGTGCATGCTTCCCTCTCATCTTTCATTCCATTAATTGCATTTCGACGCGCTCTTTTATCAGTATGCTTATGCAAAATTGCCAAAAATTGATAAACTGTCTGGCTTAAACCTAACCTTTCTTCAGATTAATCTCTACTCACAGGAAAACCATAGTGACCGATTCATCAATGCGCCTTAATAAATACATCAGTGAAAGTGGCATATGTTCAAGACGTGATGCCGACCGTTTTATTGAGCAAGGCAACGTGTTTATTAACGGTAAGCGTGCACAGGTCGGCGACCAAGTTAGCTTTGGTGATAAAGTAAAAGTAAACGGTCAAGATATTGAGCCAAGAGATGCTGAAGATTTAGTCTTTATCGCCCTTAATAAACCCGTGGGCATTGTCAGTACCACCGAAGGCACCGAACGCGATAACATCGTCGATTTCGTCAATCACTCAACCCGCATATTCCCTATTGGTCGTTTAGATAAAGACTCCCAAGGTTTAATCTTTTTAACCAATAATGGTGACTTAGTTAATAAAATCCTCCGCGCGGGTAATAACCACGATAAAGAATACGTGGTCACGGTGAATAAACCCATTACCGATAGCTTTATCAAAGGCATGGGCGCTGGGGTACCGATATTAGGGGTAGTCACGAAAAAGTGTAAGGTTGAACAAGTATCACCGTACGCTTTTAAAATCGTATTAGTTCAAGGTCTTAACCGCCAAATTCGTAGAATGTGTGAACATTTTGGCTTTGAAGTCACCAAGCTTGAACGCCAACAAATCATGAACGTCAGCCTCAAAGGTCTGCCAATCGGTGAATGGCGTGATTTAGATAAGCAAGAGCTAGATGTATTGTTTGAGATGATTAAAGACTCATCATCAGAAGACAAAAAAGCCCCTAAGAAAAAGTCTCAGCCTAAAGTTAAAACCGTAGCTCGTGAAAAAATTGAAGGCCCAGAGCACTTTATGCAGCACAACCGCAGCACCAAGCATAAAGGCCAAGCAAAAGGTGGCGGTAAAGGCCAAACTAAAGGTCAAGCTAAGGGAGCAGGTAAAGGCGGCAAAGGTAAGCCAAGTGGTGGCCGCAAGCCAAAGCGCTAACAGCTAGACAAACAATAAAAAAACCAGCATTTCTGCTGGTTTTTTTATTGGATAGTCATAAACCTTTAAATCGTCATAAACCTTTAAATAGCCGTTAAGCAGTTTTCACTTTCCAATTAACGGTTTCACCGGCAAAGAATGGCACGATTGGATTCTGATTTGGCAAGATAATTTGCTCAGGAACAACCCACTGTTCTTTAACTAATGTCACTGTACCAGTATTGCGCGGCAAGCCATAAAAGTCGGCACCATGTAAGCTGGCAAAACCTTCTAACTTATCTAACGCACCTAAGTCATCAAACACTTGAGCGTATAGCTCTAATGCAGACCATGCGCTGTAACAACCCGCACAACCGCAAGCTGACTCTTTACGGTGCTTTTCATGGGGCGCTGAATCTGTACCTAGAAAGAACTTACTTGAACCCGTTGCAACAGCCGCTTGCAATGCTTGCTGATGAATATTGCGCTTAAGTACTGGTAAGCAGAAGTTATGTGGGCGTACGCCGCCAACTAATAAGTCATTACGGTTTAGCAATAAATGCTGCGGGGTAATCGTTGCGGCAATATTGTTTGGGGCGCTCGCGACAAACTCAGCCGCATCTTTAGTGGTAATATGCTCAAACACCACTTTAAGATTTGGCATAGCTTCAACAATGCGCGCCATATAACGATCGATAAAGATTTTTTCGCGGTCAAAAATATCAATGTGTGATTCAGTCACTTCACCATGAACTAGCAATAACATGCCTTGTTCGGCCATCACTTCAAAGATAGGAAATAATGCATCTAATGCTTTTACTGCAGCATCAGAGTTAGTGGTTGCGCCAGCTGGATATAATTTCGCTGCCACTACGCCCGCCGCTTTGGCATCAATAATGTCTTGAGCGCTGGTGTTATTGGTTAAAAACAAGGTCATTAACGGCTCAAAACTGCTACCAGCAGGACGCGCCGCTAAAATGCGCTCACGGTAAGCTGACACCATAGCTGCATCGGTAACAGGCGGTACTAGGTTAGGCATCACAATCGCACGTTGGAATAAACGCGCAGTGGCAGGTACGGTTTCAGCTAGCATATCTCCATCACGGAAATGTAAGTGCCAATCGTCCGGCGTAGTAATTGTCAGTTGCGTCATTGTGAGCCCTTAATATCAATAGCAATAATTTGGCGCTATTGTGCCTGAAAAGGGCTTTTTTTGATAGGTGCTAAACTTAAACGCTGACTTTGCTACAGCAAAAAATATAGCGGCAATTACAATGATAAATTGCAGCGCAAAACGGGGAAATAGCCCCAACAAGCAGCACATCCAACTGAGGTTAAGCTGTCGTTTCAACTCAAGTGCATTAGCAAGTATGATAACCACTCAGCATTAGTCGCCACGGCATAATCAATAAAAAACTGACAAGGACATGTTTGTGATCAAATCCATTCCCCTATTCTTAGGGCAGCAGCTAAAACACACTGCGGCCATATCATCAGCGATGCTGGTATCCCTTAGCGTAAATGCGCTGCCGATAGAAAAGATTAAGCTACCACCCAATTTTACTATCGAGGTGTATGCCGATAATGTCGAAAACGCCCGTCAAATGGCGTTAGGCGATAACGGCACCTTGTTTGTCGGTAGCCGCCGCGCGGGCAACCTCTATGCGCTAATTGATAGCAATAATGACATGAAAGCTGACAAACAAATTGTATTAGCCAAGGACTTATTTATGCCATCAGGCATCGCTTTTCATGATGGCAGTTTGTATGTGGCTGAAGTGGATAAAATCTGGCGCTATAGTGATATCGAAAAACACTTACCTGATGTGCCAAAACCTGAGCTGGTTTACGATAAGTTGCCCAATAAAGCGCATCACGGCTGGAAGTTCATCAAATTTGGCCCAGATGGCAAATTATATATCCCAGTGGGTGCGCCCTGTAATGTCTGCGAAAGCGAACTGCCTTTTGCATCGATTTTAAAGCTCGATGTAGAGACTAAACAAACCACTATCGTCGCCAAAGGTGTGCGTAACAGTGTCGGTTTTGACTTTCACCCTGAAACCGGTGAGTTATGGTTTACCGATAATGGCCGCGACATGATGGGCGATGATTTACCTGATGACGAGCTTAATCATGTCACCCAAGTTGGCCAACACTTTGGTTTCCCTTATGTGCATAACGCTGACATCGCCGATCCTGAATTTTCTAATAACGAATTAGCCAAGTTAAATACCCCACCCGTGTTAAACCTCGGCGCCCATGTGGCAGCATTAGGCATGGAGTTTTACCAAGGCGAGCAGTTTCCTGAAAGCTATAAAGGGAATATTTTTATCGCCCAACATGGTTCATGGAATCGCAGCAGCAAGGTCGGCTATCGCATCATGCAAGTGACCTTGGACGGCAATAAAGTAAGTGATTACCAACCCTTTGCCACAGGCTGGCTGCAAGGTGAACAAAGTTGGGGCAGACCCGTAGCGGTGCTCACCATGGCAGATGGTTCGCTGCTGGTATCAGATGATGCCGCTAATGCGGTTTATCGGATTAGTTATTCTGAAAACTAATCTGGTTCATTTTGTTTCCAAACTTCGTTAGGATTAAGATCGTAGATTGCTTTTAGCATCGGCTAATTTGAACGAAAGCATTTCCAAACTTCGTTTGGATTAACGTCGTGGCGCTTCGCCCACACCAGACTAAAAGGGAGTTAACTGCGACTCCCTCTTAGAACACCCCGCAGCTCCGGCGAAATTTAAACAGCAAAATTTCCAACGGAGAAACATCCAGCTTTTGACCTCATTTGTAGCCTACTTCGGTCTTTGTCGAAAATGCTAACGCTTCCGATGGGCCATCCATGCCCCCCGAAAGCTAGCCTGACATCCATGTCAGGCTCACGCTATTTTCTCGGCAACCTCAATTTAAGTTGAACATTCAAGTAAGAGCAGAAGCACCAAAAGCTATATTATCTCTACTTTTAACCTAACTAAGCCAAACGAACCTGCAGGCACAATAATCTCCGTTGGAAGTGTCCGAATGCGTTGAGCTAATTTGCGTGATGGAGGCAGGCTGCTCTCGTGCATCCATGCACTTCACAGCATTCAGGCTTCCTGCCCATCGACGCCGACATAGCCTCAGTTGAGCCAGGGATGGCGAATCTGAGGCGATAGCAAATTCGCTCTATAGCATGAGGGTCAACACTTCGTCGGAGCGGCAAGGGATGTCGAGAAGGGAAATGCTGTTGTTTCCCTTTCGTCGGGTGTGGGCGAAGCGCCACGACTTTGATCTACTTATTAACTAACCTAATAAAATGACTTTTATTGATAAAACCTAGCAAAGTCACCCACAAAAAAACCAGCCACTTTTCCAAGTAGACTGGTTTTTTAATAGTGATTATTAAGCCAACGGCTTAACCAACAATTACCCTTGTGGGCGCATCGCTGGGAACAAGATCACGTCACGAATAGTGTGTGTGTTAGTGAATAACATCACTAAACGATCGATACCAATACCTTGACCTGCAGTTGGTGGTAAACCGTGCTCTAGTGCGCGAATATAATCGGCATCGTAGAACATCGCTTCATCGTCACCGGCATCTTTAGCATCAACTTGTGCTTTAAAGCGATTGTCTTGATCTTGTGCATCGTTAAGCTCAGAGAAACCGTTAGCCACTTCACGGCCGCCAATGAAGAACTCGAAACGGTCGGTGATGAAATGGTTGTCGTCGTTACGACGTGCAAGTGGTGAAATGTCAGCTGGGTAACCAGTAATGAACGTAGGTTGCATTAACTGAGGCTCAGCGGTTTCACCAAAGATTTCTTCAAGTAGTTGACCACAAGTCCAGAACTTCTCGATTGTCATGCCAAGGCTCTTAGCCAAGTCACGCATGAACTCAACGTCTTTAACTTCTTCGTAAGTCATAGACTGAATGGTTGCGTTGTCAGGGTTGTATTTTTTGATAGCGTCTAACATGCTTAAACGTGCATATGGGCCACCAAAATCAACAGTATGCTCACCGTATGGTAGCTTGGTAGAACCACAAAGCTCAGTAGCGATCGAACTTAGCATTTCTTCAGTAAGATCCATTAGATCTTTGTAATCAGCGTACGCCATATAGAATTCCATCATAGTGAATTCTGGGTTATGACGAGGCGATAAGCCTTCGTTACGGAAGTTACGGTTAACTTCAAATACTCGCTCAAAACCACCAACCACTAGACGCTTAAGGTATAGCTCTGGTGCGATACGCAAGTACATCGCCATATCAAGTGCATTGTGGTGTGTTTCAAAAGGACGCGCGCTAGCGCCACCAGGAATGCTGTGCATCATTGGGGTTTCAACTTCCATGAACTCTTTTTTGATCATGAAGTTACGGATAGCTGAAACCACTTTAGAACGCATAATAAATGCATTACGTGACTCTTCGTTAACGATTAAGTCAACGTAACGTTGACGGTAACGCGTTTCTTGGTCTGATAAACCGTGGAACTTTTCAGGCAGTGGACGCAATGCTTTAGTGAGCAATTGGTACTGCTCCATGTTCACGTATAAGTCGCCTTTACCAGAAAGGTGTAACTTACCGGTCACACCGATGATGTCACCAATGTCTAAACCTTGGAATGTGGCTTTAAGATCTTTTTGAACATCTTTACCCGCGTAGGCTTGAATGCGACCAGATACATCTTGGATTACCAAGAATGGGCCACGTTTAGCCATAATACGCCCAGCAATTGAACGGTTAACGTCCATGCCTTCAAGCTCTTCTTTAGTGAAGTGACCATATTCAGCTTGAATATCGGCAGCTTTGTGTTTGCGATCGAAGTTATTTGGGTGACCATTTGCAGGGCAGTTTTCGCGGATGTGATCTAGTTTCGCGCGACGTTCTGCAATTAACTTGTTTTCGTCTTGGGTTTGTTCAGTCATCTTCTTCTCTCGTTAAAGGCCAGATTTAAGGCTAGCTTCAATAAACTTGTCCAAGTCGCCATCTAAGACGCTTTGGGTATTTCGGTTTTCAACACCGGTACGTAAATCTTTAATACGGGCATCATCAAGCACGTATGAACGGATTTGGCTGCCCCAACCAATATCTGATTTGGCATCTTCCGCGGCTTGCTTATCAGCGTTCTGTTTGAGCATTTCTAACTCGTACAGTTTCGCTTTTAATTGTTTCATTGCAGCGTCACGGTTCTTATGTTGCGAACGGTCATTTTGACACTGCACCACAGTATTAGTGGGTAAATGGGTAATACGTATTGCTGATTCGGTTTTGTTGACGTGCTGACCACCTGCACCTGAGGCGCGGTAGGTATCAATACGTAAATCAGATGGATTGATATCAATCTCAATTGAATCGTCAATTTCTGGGTAAACGAATACCGAACAGAAAGAAGTATGACGCTTACCTGACGAATCAAACGGTGACTTACGCACTAAACGGTGAACACCGGTTTCTGTACGCAGCGAACCAAAGGCATATTCACCATTAAACTTGATGGTTGCGCCTTTAATACCAGCGACATCGCCGTCGGTGACTTCCATTAGTTCAGGTTTGTAATCGTGGGCTTCACCCCAACGTAAATACATACGCAGTACCATATTGGCCCAATCTTGTGCCTCGGTACCACCAGAACCTGATTGAATGTCTAAGTAGCAGTCTGCAGCATCATGTGGGCCCGAGAACATACGGCGGAATTCAAGTTCTTCCAAACGTTTCTCAAGATCATCTAATTCTGTGCTGGCATCGTTAAAGGTTTCTTCATCATCTTCTTCGATGGCAAGTTCAACCAGTCCTTCAATATCTTCAAGGCCGCTATCCATATCGTCGATCGTTTTCACGACGGCTTCTAGGGCGCTGCGCTCTTTACCTAGGGCTTGGGCATTATCTGGATCATTCCAAACTTCCGCACTTTCGAGCTCTCTACTGACTTCTTCTAAACGCTCACTTTTGGCAGCGTAGTCAAAGATACCCCCGAAGAAGTTCGGTGCGGTCAGCGAGTTCCTTGATTTTGAATTTAACTGGATTTACTTCAAACATGAATTTTCTACTTAATTTAGCGGTAAACAATACAATTAACCGCGCATTTTACCCCATGACTGCGACTAAACCTAGCGCTCAGAGGCGATTATTAACAAACATTAGTGGAATTGTTGATAACCAGGAAAAAACCGCCCATCAGCAAGCTGAACCACAAGCTGTGTTATTGGCTAAAAATGTCAGCAAATAGCCCAAAACCATGGCATTACTATAGCTAAAAATGGTTCATCAAGCCGCTGACTGGTAATGTAACCGGCTTAGAATCAATTGCTAAAAAAACGTTAACCTGCGACATAATCGGGCCTTTTATTCAGCACATCTACAACAATCTCTTTCAAATCTGCACGTTACTCCCCTTAGCTTTAAACTTTTATCAGCACTCGAATATGGCAGCGATCAACTACCAATAGCACCAAGATCAATTTAACCCCAAATTTGCGACCTAACCCCACTTAAAGCTAGAGCAAAACAGATTAAGTCACAAAACCACACCCAAGCGTGATGGCGGTTACAAAAGCTTATTCCACTTACTCAGCTTGATTCTGTTCATCTAAAAATAGGTATATTTTGTAGAGCTAATAAAGGGCGAAAATTTAGCCTGTAATAACCCCTACAAGGCCTAGTGATGATTACTCTCAAAATAGATGGCATTGCGTTAACTGTCAGTGCTGATAAAAATATTCTTCAAGCCGCTCGCGATGGCGGGATAAACATTCCTAGCTTATGCGATCCTGCAAACGGCAATACCCAGCGCAGTCATGGCAAACACAGTCATGGCAAACAAGCCTGTAATCTTTGTGTGGTTGATATCAAAAATCACGATGGCAGCTGCCGCAAAGTAAAAGCCTGTGAAACCCCTGTTGCCAGTGACATGCACATTACCACTCAAACCGCTGAGTTAAGCAAGTTACGCCAAGCAGCGTTAACCACTATTTTGTCTGATCACTTTGCTGACTGTGAAGCGCCCTGTCAGCAAGCCTGCCCTGCAGGGGTGGATATTCAAAGTTACCTGTTTCATATCGCCCAAGGTAATCACACCGAAGCGGTAAAAGTCATTAAGCAAACCTTACCTTTGCCGCTGTCTATTGGCCGTGTTTGCCCGGCCTTTTGTGAAGCCGAATGTCGCCGAGGCTTGGTTGATGAGCCAGTGGCTATTAGACAATTAAAGCGCCACGCCGCCGATTTAGACCTTGCCGATGAGCACAGCTATCAAATTGAAAAGCTGCCAGCTACTGGTAAAAAAGTCGCCATTATTGGTAGTGGCCCTGCTGGTTTAAGCGCCGGTTACTTTTTATCAAACCAAGGCCATCAGGTGCGCATTTTTGAGTCTATGCCCAAAGCGGGCGGCTGGCTGCGCTATGGCATTCCTGAGTATCGCTTACCTAAAGATATTCTTGATAAAGAAATTGATTTACTTAGCCAAAATGGCCTAGACATTGTCACTAATACCCGCCTTGGTGAAGATGTTCATCTAAAACAACTTACCGATGATTACGATGCTGTGTGTTTAGCCATTGGCGCCCAAAAAGCAGTGGCGATGAACTACCCGGGCAGTGATTTAACAGGCTGTTACTTAGGGGTCGATTACTTACGAGATTACTGCACCGAGCAAAGCTATCAAATCGGTCATAAAGTCGCGGTGATTGGCGGCGGTAATACTGCCATTGATTGCGCCCGCACCGCCGTGCGCGCAGGCCATGATGTCACCTTAATTTATCGCCGCACCCGTGCTGATATGCCCGCTGAGCCTTATGAAATTCATGAAGCTGAAGTTGAAGGGGTTAAGTTTCACTTTTTAACTAATCCGCTTAACAATATCGCTAATGAAGACGGCCAAGTCAGCGCCATTGAACTGGCGAAAATGGCCTTGGGCGAACCTGATGCATCAGGGCGGCGCTCACCAAAAGCCACTGGCGAAAGCTTTATTGAAGCCTTTGATACTGTCATTGCTGCGGTGTCGCAAACCCCAGATATGAGCTTTATGGAAGATCCAGCCAGTCACCTCACCACAGGTGAACTGGCGCTAACTCGCTGGAATACTTTTATCGGCTGTGAGCACACTATGTCTGCAGGGGTTGATAAACTGTTTGTAATTGGTGACTCTCGCCGCGGCCCAGCGACAGCAGTAGCGGCCATTGGTGATGGCCGTAAAGCCGCTGTAGCCATTAATAAATTGCTACACGAGGGGCTCAATTGCGACTTAACCCCAAAACCATTTAATGCAACGAAAGCGCCTAAAACCGCTGAATTATCAGCCGAGTTATACCCCAGCATTGCAGCAAAACCTCGCTACAAAATGGCTGAGCTTAGCGCCATTGAGCGTCAGCTAAATTTCAATGAAGTGGAGTTAGGCTATGCGCCCGATGAAGCAATGCAAGAAGCCGCCCGCTGTTTAGAGTGTGCTTGTCAGGCCAATACCGATTGTAAATTACGTGATTATGCCACTGAGTATCATGTGCAAGCGGAGCAATTAGACAGCACCAATGCGCGCCAATTTGCGGTGGATAAAACCAGCCCGTTTATTCAGTTTGATGCCAACCGCTGTATTAGCTGCGGCAAATGCGTCGATATTTGTGGTCAGCAAAGTGGTCACAATGCCATTAAGTTCACTAAAGACAGCTTCCAAGCATTACCGAATCAATTAACCGATGAGCGCCAAGCACCTCGGGTTGGCTTTAGTGCCAGCATGGCCGACAGTGATTGTGTGCAATGTGGTAACTGCGTGCAAGTGTGCCCAACTGGCGCGCTGGTTGATGCCCGTGATAAACGCCAAGGCGATGAAGAGCAGTTAACGACCACCTCGACCATTTGTACATACTGTGGTGTGGGTTGTCGTATCGAAGTCAGCGTGTCACCGACCACAGGCAAAATTTGCCATGTTGAAGGCAGTAAACACTCTGATGTTAACGATGGCATGTTGTGCGTTAAGGGCCGTTTTGGGTTTGACTTTATTCAAAGCGAGCAACGCTTAACCACGCCGCTTATTCGTAAAATGGGCGAGCTGATCCCCTGCAGTTGGGATGAAGCGCTAGATACCATCGCCGATAATTTTGCCAAGGTTAAAGCTGAAGCAGGCGCTGATGCCATTGCCACTTTAGCCTCAGCCAAAGCCACCAATGAAGATAACTACCTCATTCAAAAGTTTGTTCGCAGCGTATTAGGCACCAATAATATCGACCATTGTGCCCGTTTGTGTCATGCCAGTACTGTGTCAGCCCTGCAACTCAGTTTGGGTAGCGGCGCAATGACCAATGATATTCCGGGGATCAAAGAGTCTGACTTAATCTTTATCTTAGGCTCAGATACCTGCAATGCGCACCCGATAATTGCCTCAAGAATTAAACAAGCGATTCGCTCCCATGGCGCCCGCTTGATCGTTGCCGACCCAAAACGTGTCTCCATTGCTGATGATGCCTGTTTATACGTAGCGCAAAAGCCCGGCTCTGATGTGGTGCTGCTCAATGCGATTATGGCTGAGATCATTCGTCATGATTGGCATGACAAAGACTATATCAACGCCCATACCCAAGGCTTTGATGCAGTGATGCAAGAAGTGCTTAAGCCTGAATATCAGTTGCAAAATGCCACCAAGATTTGTGGGGTTAGCGCTGAGGATATTGCCCAAATGGCGCGTTATATTGGCACAGCGGAGAAAACCGCAGTCTACTACGCTATGGGCATAACCCAGCACACCTCAGGCCATGACAATGTCACTGCTATCGCTAACCTGCAAATGCTCTGTGGCAATTTAGGTAAAGTGGGTGCAGGCATTAATCCACTGCGTGGCCAAAGTAATGTCCAAGGTGCGTGTGATATGGGCGCGCTGCCAAATTACTACACTGGCTATCAGCGGGTTGATAACCCAGTGGTGCGTGAGAAATTTGAGCAGCAGTGGCAAACGCCGCTGTCAGCCACCGAGGGCTTAACGGCCACTGAAGTGATGCATGCCATTACCGAAGATAAAGTTAAAGCCTTATACGTTATGGGCGAAAACCCTGTGCTGAGCGACCCAGATCAAGCCCATGTGCTTGAAGCTTTGGAGAAGCTGCCGTTTTTAGTGGTGCAAGATATCTTCTTAACTGAAACCGCCAAGTATGCAGATGTGGTGCTACCTGCGGCATCATTTGCTGAAAAACAGGGCCACTTTACCAATACAGAGCGCCGAGTGCAGCGCCTAGAAGCAGTATTAACCCCGCCGGGACAAGCCCGCGCTGACTGGCAAATCATTCAAGATATTGCCAATAAACTGGGCGCTAACTGGCACTACGCTAACGAGCAAGCGATCACTAACGAGATCAATCAAGTGACCCCGCAATATCAAGGGATCACTTGGGATCGTTTAAGTGCTGATAAACATGGCACGCCAAGTAAAGGGCTGCAGTGGCCTTGCCGTGATGAGCAACATAGGGGAACGCCCGTGCTGCATCAGGAGCAGCCCATTAAAGGCAAAGGTATATTCACCGCCGTGAGCTATCGCGCCCCAGCCGAATCTACCTGTGATGAGTATCCATTGGTATTGTCTACAGGTCGCTTATTAGAGCAGTTTCACACCGGTACCTTAAGCCGAAAAACCAGCGGTTTAGATACTTTAGGTACCCCAAGAGTGATGATGTCGGTGTTTGATGCTGAGCGTCTTGGGGTGAGTAATGGCGATAATTTAAAACTGAGTTCACGCCGCGGCGAAATTGAAATTGCCGCCTTTGTCACTAAGCGAGCGCAAGCGGGCGTTTTATTCTTACCGTTCCACTTTGCTGAAGCGGCGGCGAATAAGTTAACCAATAACGCAGTCGATCCGGTGGCCAAAATACCTGAGTTTAAAGTCTGCGCCGTTAAAGCGGAGTTAGCCACAGCGGTGTAATTTCACGCTTAACTGAAGTAAAACTGACGTAAAAACTGATAAAAAAGGCAAGCTTAGGTATATCACCAAGCTTGCCTTTTTTTATCGCGATATCGTATTTAGTTAAAGCACGGCTAACAAAGCCCCTGTAGCGGCAAACCCTGCTACTAACAAAACAATGTTGGGCTTAAAGATTTTCAGCACGCCAAAGCCTAATAACACCAATGCCATATCAATAGGTAATAGCACCGCTGAGGAAAACACTGGCGAATAAAGTGCGGCAAACAATAACCCCACCACTGCGGCATTCACTCCAGCAATCGCACCTGATATAACCGGTCGCTCACTGATAGCATGCCAGCTTTTTAACCCCACCAGCATCAGTAAAAATCCCGGTACAAAAATGGCAATGGTCGCCACAATCGCGCCTAAAATGGGTTGCTCCAACCATAAATCGGCCCCTAAAAAGGTCGCCAAGGTGAACATAGGCCCAGGAATCGCCTGCGCTAGTGCATAACCGGTTAGAAATCGATCTGGGCTTACCAGCTCACCGACATTAGCTTCCAGTAGTGGCAGCACCACATGACCGCCGCCAAACACTAAGCTGCCCACCTGATAAAATTGTGCAAATACTTGGCCTAGGGTGCCAGTTTGATTAATAAAGTAAAACGTAGACACTATGCCAATGATAAATAATGCTAACCAGCCATAGTTAAGCTTAATGGGGCTATTTTCTGGGGTAATATTTTCGCCTTTGGTGAGCAATACCACGCCCATTATCGCCGCCAGCAATAATACGATAATTTGGGTCAGCATTGAGGGGAGTAACATCAAGCAAGCTGCGGTAAGCAACATAATAACCCGGGCGGTTTTGCGCTGACAAAATTGGCTAAACATTCCCAATGTCGCATCAGCAACGACCACTACTGCCAGCAGTTTTAAGCCGTGGATTATGCCGACAACCGCATCGGCTTCAAGCCACTTGGCACTGGTTATGGCGAGTAAGAACAGCAACATAAAAGACGGTAAGGTAAAACCCAAAAATGCGGCTATTGCGCCCGCTAAGCCGCCGCGATGATAACCAATAGCAAAGCCAACCTGACTCGAACCCGGCCCTGGCATAAACTGACTTAACGCCACAAAGCTGCCATAGCGTTTTTCATCGAGCCAATTAAGCTCGCTAACAAAGGTCTGCCTAAAATAACCAATATGCGCTGCGGGGCCGCCAAAACTGACTAAACCTAAGGCTAAAAAGCGGGTAAATATTTGCCACATAAGCTGTCCAATTCCGTTTAGAGATAAGCTGGCGATAGCATCACTGGCTTAAGTTTAAATAATGAGGTTTAAATAATTAGTTTTAAATAATAAGAGTTTGATACGAGATCATTAATACCAGCTTGCTATCAACCCCGTCACTAGATTAATTATATGACGCTTTGGTGTCGTTTTTATGACAGCGTACTTTTTCTGACCGCACAGTTTGATGACAATAGGCTCGATAGCTCATTGAGTCTAGTTAGGCTTGTAATTGCGCTAACACTTTCTCGCTGAGTAACTTTAATTGCTGTAATTCATCTGCGCTGCCACCGACTTTACAGCGCATCAATTGTGGAATTTGGCTCGCTTGCCGTTTTAAAGCCAGTCCTTGGGGCGTTAACTGTAATACCCTAACCCGCTCGTCTTCTTTACTGCGATCTCGGATAACCAGTTGCTTTGTTTCCAGTCTTTTTAGTAACGGTGTTAAGGTGCCTGAGTCCAAATGTAATTTTTCACCTAAGGTTTTAACGCTAATCCCTGGCTCTTTCCACAGCACCATCATCACTAAATATTGCGGATAGGTTAGTGATAGTTCATCAAGTAGTGGCCGATAAGCGCGCACGACCGCATTGGTGGCACTATAAAGCGCAAAACATACTTGGTTTTCTAATGCCAATGCATCAAACTTTTCACTCATAATCATTCCTTAAATCCTAGTCACAGGCTTACTTTCTCGCAAAATTCTAATATCTATGGCGCTCAGTATTTGATGTGCAGCTTAATCACAACTACTGCATAGCCAAAGCGATTATCAGTTTATCACACTTAAATTGCGCACAATACAATATACTGATAGACCATTAGCCATTACTGCGCTGATACAGATTAATACAAAAATATTATCTACCTTTCCTTATTTTGGCCGATAAATCATTAACCCATTTAGGTTTCGCTAATTAGAGTAATAATATTATGGCACTTTCCATCAATGCTCCATCATCAATGCCGACCAATATCGATTCAGGTAGTAGCCTCAAAGTTGCTGTAATTGCAAAAGATCAGCAAAAAATTGAAGGTGAAATGGCCCTTCAATTAATTGAAGCCGCGCTGCCACCACCGGTTGGTAACTCAGGCCATAACATTAATATCAAAGCCTAAAGCTGTTACTGCTGAGTTGAGCTGTTGGATTAAGCTCATGCTCGATTAAGCTAAATTAGCCAGATAGGTTATGATTTATTTTTAAGCACCTTTAAAAATAGGATTGTCTATCATGGCTATAAGAGCATTACTGTTATTGCTGAGTTACTGCGCGAGCACTCAGGCCATTGCACTGAGTGATCATGAGGTATTAGCTAATACTCAAGCCACTGAAGCTGATAAGTTAGCGCCTGCTTTTGATTGCCAGCAAGCAAGTGGCGAAGTGGAGCAGCTTATTTGCCAAGATAGTCAATTGGCACAGCTTGATATACAGCTCAATCAAGTGTTCAAAAAGTCAATTTCCCAGCTAGGCGCAGATGCTGATTTAGATGTAGATGCATTAGCGCAACTTAAAGCTTTTCAGCGAGGCTGGATAAAAGGCCGTAATGAGTGTTGGAAGGCTGACGATATTAAACAGTGCGTGATTTACGCCTATACTTCACGGCTAACCGAATTACAGATCGCCGCTGCGGTATTTGACGTACCTAAGGCGGTACAATATCAATGTGATCCCCCATCGAACAACAATCTGATGAGTATTAGGGTTTATTTTTATAACCAAACTGCGATACCTGCAGCAATATTGAACCTAAGCTTAGCTCCAACTGCTGATCCAATTGCAGATTCAAGAGCTGTCACGGTAGCGCAGCAAAATCCGCTATTAACATTACTGACGCTAAGTGCATCTGGGGCGAAATACCAAGGGCAGAATGTTAGTTTCTGGACTCACCAGCAACAAGCCGTGCTAAGCCAATTTGGGCAAGCGGATATAGATTGCCGAGTAAAATAGGGTAAAAGTCCAATAAAAAAACCATGCTAAAAAGCATGGTTTATTGTTTACTAACGCTAAGCGCTAAGTACTAAGCGCTAGCGGTTTAGATTAGTTTAAAATGCTGTAGCCGCGATTTGCCATGCAGTTACGCACTACTGTTTCTTTCTCTGCTTCGTAATTGGCTTCATTGGCTCTTCTATCTTTCGCGCCACCTAGCAAGCCTACAGCAACACCAATACCAGCGCCGGTTTTAGCACCATGTGAACCACTACCACCAGCAATGGCACTGCCCGCTGCGCCGACTGCCGCACCTTTAAGGCCACTACTAATGGCACCACGAGATTCAGTATTTTTATGAACTTGCTGTGACATTTCTTGGCATTGATATTGATCGAAAACAAAATCTTTTTCATTCACGCCCGTTTTATCATAAATAATATTCGCGCTAGCTGAAAATGCTAAAAAAGAAAGCGAAACCAGTAATAATTTTTTCATATAAACCTCAAGCGATAATCAACTTATGGACGTATCCTACCTAAAGCATAATGTAAAAACGGAATATCGCATTTTTAAAATGGAATAATGCTAATTTACTACTGGCTAACTAAAACTTAACTTTCAGAAGTTAAGCTAATTTACTGCTTTCATAGCTATGACACATTTGCTGCGCTTGCAGCTCATCGTATTCGCGTAAACCGCTTAACACTAGGGTTTTGATACCTGAGCCTATGACTTTACCTGCGCTTTTTAAGGCAAACTGCAAGGTCACATCACCGCGTTTGCCATTGATTTGCATATCCTGCTCAACCAATTCAAGGTTCATATCAGTGAAATCGAAAGTATCTAATTGAAAAGACATACTTTCATAAATAACCAAAGGTCTGGCTGGGTTAATCATCATGCCGTACTGTTTCATCATCGGCACGAGTACATGAATAAAATTAAGCCCAGAAAACGCCACATAACTTTTGATGAATGCCGCTTTTTGTACATCACATTGACAAAGCGCCCCTTCACGTTCGATATGCAGGTATTCTTTGCCTTTGTTGTCACAAATACTAAATTGTTCACCGGCTTGCTGATCCAGAATTAACTCAACGCCATCACCGACCATGCCAGCAAACTTAAACTTCATTTTTTTGCTCAAGCCGAACTCTGTGAGCACTAAAGCAAACAGTAAGTCACCAGGAACACAGAAGCGTTTAGCGCCAACATTATGAATAGGATTAAAGTCTTCAGCGACGTGCTTGGCGAAATTGCTCGCTTGCAAAGCAGAAATAAACACACTTTGGTCTTGCTTAGCGTAATAAGGTGACAAAAACATATACATCCATTCTTATTCGTTAAAGATATCCATCTCTTATTGAGTTGGGTTTATTGTGAATCGAGTTTACAGCAAAAATTCACATAAACTCAGCCGATGACTTAATCGCTGTCACGACTGCTGCACTATGCTCTTACCTCACTATTTGTGAAGCGAACCACATCATACTAATCCAACTCCAACATTTGAGTTAACATTATTAACTCAAATGTTGATTTTAGTAATTAATTAAGTAAACTCCATCACAATACGGATACAAATGATAACAATTACCATTTTCATTATATTTGCAATTCGCCTTTGGAGATTTACATGACTCAACACAGCCTTCGAATTAGTCTTTTAGCCACTGCCCTATTCAGCGCTTTTTCAGCATCTGCTGCCGATACAGATCCTGCAACCAATGCCACCATGGAGCAAATCTCAATTTTTGGCAGTGCCAATCCGGTTAATAATGTTCCCGGTAGTGCTCATGTTATCGGTGACGCTGAAATTGAAAACTTCAAATACACCGACATTATGCGCACCCTAGCGTCTGTGCCTGGGGTGTATCTGCAAGAAGAAGATGGTTATGGCTTACGTCCAAATATTGGTATGCGTGGCACGGGTCAAAATCGTTCTGAAAAAATCACCATTATGGAAGACGGCGTATTAGCGGCGCCTGCGCCTTATGCTTCTCCTGCGGCTTACTACTTTCCAACCTCTGGTAGAATGCAAACCGTTGAGATCATGAAAGGCGGCTCGACCCTTAAATACGGCCCTCGCACCACTGGTGGTATTATCAATATGCTTTCTCGTCAAATCCCAGTGGAAGAACTGGCTGGCGGTATTGATGTGGCCGCAGGACAAGACGGCTTTGCTAAAGTACATGCCCATGCAGGCGGTCAAGGCGAACGCGTTGGCGCGGTAGCAGAAATTTACCGTTATCAAGCTGATGGCTTTCGCGACATTAATGGTGTTGGTGGTGATACTGGTTTTGTGAAAAACGATGCCTTAGCGAAAATCAGTATTGATAGTAGCGACGATGCCAAGTATCAGCAACGCCTTGAATTAAAATTAAAGTACTCAGATGAAGTGTCTAACGAAACTTACATGGGTTTAACTGAAGATGATTATAACGCTTCACCTTATATGCGTTACTCTGCCTCTCAAAAAGATGAAATGAGCACTGATCACAAGCAAATTCAGTTAAACCATATCATCGACTTTAGCTCGACTGTGTCACTTGCGACCACGGCTTATTACAACAACTTCCACCGCAACTGGTATAAAACCAATAAAGTGGCGGGTCAAAGTTTAAGTAGCGGTGGTATTGAAGCTGCGGCTGATTTTGATCGCGATCCTGCTTCAGCAGCTGCGATTGATGTTGAAGTGAAAGCCAATAACCGTGACTACCTATCCCAAGGTATTCAAACTGAGCTAAATTGGCTAGTGGGCGACCATGACTTAGCCATTGGCGCTCGTTACCATGAAGATGAAATGGATCGCTTCCAGTGGGTTGATACCTATGAGTTAGGGGCTAACCAAGTGATGTCGCTGACTAATAGCGGCACTCCTGGTTCTGATTCAAACCGTATTGATAGTGCTGAAGCGTTTGCTTTTTATGTTCAAGATAAGATGACCTTCGGTGATTTAGCCATTACTGCCGGTCTACGTTATGAAGATGTCACCACCCAGCGTCGTGATTGGGGTAAAACTAACGTCGGCCGTGAAGGCGCACCGGATGAAGATATCAGCAATAGTTTTGACGTTATTTTACCTTCGGTTGCGGCAACTTATCACTTAACTGATGATTTAATCGTGCTCGCGGGTATTCAACAAGGCTTTGCGCCTTCTGCACCGGGTAATGATGACGGTAAAGAAGAAAAAAGCTGGAACTATGAAGCAGGTGTTCGTTACAACACTGGTGCATTAAACTCTGAAGCTATCGCCTTTTACAGTGATTACAGCAATATGCATGGTAACTGCACCGCGGCTCAAGGTTGTGATGATGACAATATCGGTAATCAATACAATGCTGGTGAAGTTGAAGTCAGTGGCATTGAACTAAGTTTAGGTTATGAATTTAATCAAACAGGCGAGATTAGTTTCCCGGTAAAAATGGCTTACACCTTCAGCAATGCTGAATTCCAAAACGCATTCATCTCTGACTTTGAGTCATGGGGCGACGTTGAAAAAGGTGATGAACTGCCTTATTTACCTGATAACCAACTTTACTTATCAGCAGGCGTTCAAGCACAAGCATGGCAAGTCACTATTGCAGGTCGTTATACCTCTGATATGCGCACCGTCGCCGATCAAGGTGGTATCCCTGCAGAAGAATTAATTGCCAATAAAACCGTTGTGGATTTATCGGCTCGTTACTTCATTAATGATGCATCTGAAGTCTACTTAACCGTTGATAACTTATTGGATGAAACCTATATGACCACCCGCATTCATGGTTCTATCTTTGCTGGTAAGCCGCAAACGGCAACACTCGGTTATCACTATAAGTTTTAATCGCTTAGGTTAAGATTTAGCTAAGCTTTAGTTAAGCGATATAAACTTAAGCCAAAGGTAAGCTCGCTAAATACCGACACAATAAAAATGGCTACTCAAACGAGTAGCCATTTTTTATTCTGCCTAATTAATCATTAAGATTATAAAGCTGACTCAGCTGAGTGTTAATTGATGATTTTTTGCCACCAAGACAAGGGCTCACCACAGTTTGCAGCAGGCTTGTAGCTGTCACGTGTGGCAGGCAGCGCCATCACATTGTCACAATCGGCTTGTTTTGCCACGCCAGTGTCTTTATCAAAATAACCTTGGGTTATGCCATCTGCCGGCGTCATTCTTAAACCTAACGGCGGACGCTGCTTTAAAAATGCTTGGTACACTGCCATTGCGCCGCTTGAGCCATATAAACCCGTTTTACTGTTATCGTCTTGACCAACCCAAATAGCTGCCACGTTACGCTCATCAAAGCCTGCAAACCAAGAGTCACGACTATCATTACTGGTGCCGGTTTTACCCGCTAGAGCTACATTAGGGAATGCTTGACCCAAGCGTTTAGCAGTGCCGGTTTTGACCACTTGATTCATCGCATATTGCACCAAGAAATCGGTTGCAGGATCCATTCCTTGAACGGCACTTTCACGCGTTACCTTCAATGGTTGATTATTAGTATCAAGCACCGCAGTTATTGATGTTAATGGTCGATAACGGCCATTATTGGCAATGGTTTGATAAGCCTGCGCCACCATATAAGGTGAGCCATTAATGGCCCCTAACAACATTGATGGATAGCGAGGTATAGCATCGGACCAACCCGCATTAGCCATGGTTTTAGCGACATTATCAACGCCTAATTCAATACCAATATTCACCGTTGGTACATTCATTGAGTTTTTAAATGCATCTAATAATGGCACCTGTTGACGGAATTTTCGATCCACATTTTGTGGCGACCAGGTTTTACCTTGACCATTTTGTAAGGTGATCGGTTTGTCAGCTATTGGGGTCGCCAAATTATATTTACTGCCTTGTTGCAATGCAGTGGCATACACAAATGGTTTCACTAACGAGCCAATCGGGCGGCGAATTTCCACTGCGCGGTTAAAGCCGTCAAAGCTTGGCACTCTATCCCCTACCATGGCGGCAATGCCATCGGTGTATTTGTCAGTTACCACCATCCCTACTTGCACGTTTTTAGTGCGTTCATCCAGTGACTTCATGGTGCTAACGACTGCTTTTTCGGCGGCATCTTGAGCCATAGGATCTAAGGTGGTGTATACCTTGACCCCTGATTGCTGCAGTAAGCTATCACCATAACGCGTTCGTAACTCTTGTTTTACCACCGCAAAGAAAGCTGGCAGTTTTTGATGTACTGATTTATTAAAATCACGCAGCCCGAGTGGTGATTCTACCGCCGCTTTGTATTGCTCAACGGTTAAGCGATCATCTTCCATCAGTAATCGCAGCACCAAGTCGCGGCGATTTTGCGCCCGCTCAGGTGAGCGCCAAGGGTTGTAGTATGATGGCCCTTTAATGGCGGCAATTAAAAAGGCTTGTTGGGATACTGTTAGCTCCGCGATAGGACGGCCGAAGTAAAACTGCGACGCCAAGCCCATACCATGAACGCCACGCGCCTTGTCTTGCCCCATATACACTTCATTTAAATAAGCCTCGAGTATCTCTTCTTTGCTGTATCGAAAATCAATGATGATTGCCATTAAGGCTTCACGGATTTTACGCACAATTGAGCGCTCACTGGTTAAAAAGAAGTTTTTGGCTAATTGCTGAGTTAAGGTTGAACCACCTTGAACTGTGCGCCCGGCGGTCACATTGACGATAGCGGCGCGGAGAATGGCAAATGGATTAACCCCATGATGCTGATAAAAACTGCGATCTTCGACCAAAATCAGGGCATCGACAATAGCTTGGGGCATTTCTGTGGTAGGCACAAATAATCGGTCTTCAGCGCCAGAAGCCAAAATGCGATCCAGCAATACTGGCTCTAAATGGAATACTGCTAATTGACGCTTATCACTCATGCGCTGCACTGAGTTGACCCCTTGAGAGTCAAATGAAATCATCACCCGCTGAGCTGCTTGATCGCCTTCTGGGTGTAAAAATGGTCGACGCCAAAGCTCAATTTTACTACTGGATGCTGAAAACTCGCCCACTTGACGAGGGTTGGCCACTTTACGATAGCCAAGCAGTTTTAGCTCCGCCATTAGCTGCGGATGGTTTATGGCTGCGCCGGGATAAATGGCCATTGAACGGCTAAACACTTGTGCGGGTAAGTGCCATTTTTGCCCTTCAAATTTACGGGCAATAATTTGATCTAAATAGATGCCGTAAGAGCTCACCACCACGATGCCAATCAAGCCGAGTTTCCAGCCGATTGACCACAGTTTTTTCCACATTGACGGCTTAGCTTTAGCAACGACCCTTTTTACTCTAGGCTTTTTAGTCGCCGCTTTTTTGCTGGCGTTTTTTTTCGTCGCAGCAGTTTTGGTCGCTGGCGTTTTAGGCGCTGCTGTTTTAGGAACCGATTGCTTTTCTGCAGGCTTTTTCGCTACATTTTTTTTAGGCGCTTGAGGAGCCATCATCTTTGTCGTTTCTGTCATCTTTTTTTAATTCTTTATCGCCATTAGCAATTTAAGCCTGGCGTCTTCTTTTTAGTAAATTTAGTGGCGGTTGTATTAACCGGATCGTCAGGCCATAAATGGCGGGGATAACGGCCACGCATTTCTTTTTTTACTTCAATATATGGGCCTTGCCAAAAACTGGCTAAATCTGCGGTTACAGCAATAGGTCGCTGGGCTGGCGACAATAATTCCATGGTGACAGTGAGCTTACCATGAAGTAATAGCGGACTTTGTGATAAACCTAAAGCCTCTTGCAGGCGTACTTTTAATAGCGCTCTACCGCTGACGGCCTTATTGCTGTCGGCGGCATCATTTTCCATGCTTTGCTTATCACTATCGCTGCCATCGGCTTCACTTTCTACGGCCTGAGCAGCGACCACTTGATACTCAATCGGTGCTCGGGTGCCGGTAGCCATTTGCCAATGAGTGGGAAGCAATTCATTCAATGTTTGCTGTTGCTGCCATGTCAGCAGATTTTTCACATGGCCAAAGGTATCAAGTTTTTGTAATTTGGCAATGGAATTCACCTCAGCTAAATATGGCGCTAACCACCGCTCTAAGCTTGCTAGCAAGCTGGCATCATCAAGGTTTGGCCAATCATGTTGCGGCGCAAATTGCTGGGCTAACTTCAGTCGATATTGTAATTGCAAAAAACTTTCGCCCAAATCCAGCACAGTTAAGCCTTTCGCGCGGATGTGACTCAATAACGCTTGCTGGATTAATTTATTATCTACCTGAGTTTCTTGAGCGCGCTGTATAATAACCTCACCCACTCGGGTTTGCTTTTCAGCAAAAAAGCGCCCTTTGGTTTCATCCCACTGACAAATTTTAACCTCATGAGTTAAAAATTTAAGCTCTTGCTGGAAGTGCTCAGGGTTGATTGCCGCAGCAAGATAGACTCGTCCTGCATTGCGGCCTTGGGTTTCTTGAAAATCGGCCACCACTAACCAAGCTTGATTAGCCATAGCATCTTCAGCATCAATAGTAACCCCTGTGCCGTTACTGAGGGCAAAACCTAGTTTACCGCGGGCTTTGGCAATTCTGTCGGGGTATGCCAGCGCCAATAATAAACTAATATCACGACTGGCGGCGTCGCGAGCCACTTGCTTGATATCGCCTTTAGCAGATAGCGCCCGCTGCCATTTATTCACTTGGGTTGCCATTTGTCCTTGGGTCGCTAAACCCAGGTACTGACTGATATCAGCGCCTTTTTTAGGTAAGCCTCGTGCTTCGAGTATCGCAGCAAGTAAACATGCCAGTAACACTAAGTCGGCCTGTTGCTGGGATTTAGCAAGGGCTTGCGAAGTCAGCAACATGTGCGCTAAACGCGGGTGACAACCTAGCTCATAGGCCGCTTGGCCTTGAGCGGTGATTTTATGTTGCTCATCCACCAGCTCAAGCTTGGCGAGTAATTGCCACGCCACCTGTTGATGAATCGCTGGCGGCTTGGTTAATAGCGGTAAGGACTCAATATCACTCACGCCCCAATAGGCACAATCAAACGCCATTGACGTCAGCTCGCTTTGGGTGATTTCAGGCGCATCAGCCACCATCATTCGACTTTGTTCTTCTTGGCCCCACAATCTCACGCAGCAGCCTTTTTGTAAGCGCCCTGCACGGCCTGCACGCTGAATACTCGAGGCTTGGCTTATACGCCTTAACGATAATCGACTAACACCTGTGCGTGGGTTAAAGCTTGCCTCACGCTTATACCCACTGTCTATCACAATAGTGATGCCATCGATGGTTAAGCTCGACTCAGCAACATTAGTGGCAATGACGATTTTACGTTTGCCACTAGGGGCGGGAGAAATGGCTTTATCTTGCTCAGCAGGAGATAAATCACCGTATAAGGGACACAGTAAAAATTCATTTGGGTCTAGTCGCTGACTTAATAATCGCTGCAGTTGATTAATTTCCCCTTTGCCGGGTAAAAACACCAACACCGAGCCATGTTGGTAGTCGCTTGGGACTGTGTTGCTACTGCTGACACTGTCGATAACCACTTGGCTTAAATGACTTAGCCACTGCACTTGCCCCATTACCGGTCGGTAAAGCGTTTCAACATCAAAGCTTCGACCTTGGCTTACTAATGTGGCAGCGTCAGGCATTAATTGGCTTAAGGGTAAGCCCGATAGGGTTGCCGACATGGCAATAATTTTAAGATCTTCGCGCAGCGAGTCTTGCACTTCTAGCGCCAGCGCTAAACCCAGATCTGTGGGTAAATGACGCTCATGGATTTCATCGAAAATAATGACCTCTATGCCTTCAAGCTCTGGGTCTTGCTGGATCATCCGCGTTAAAATACCCTCTGTGACAATTTCTAAGCGGGTATTAGCCCCGACTCGGCTCTCACCTCTGACACGATAGCCCACTCGCTCACCGACTTTTTCCCCTAGGGATTTAGCAATAAATTGCGCCACACTGCGAGCAGCAACCCGCCTTGGTTCCAGCATGAGGATTTTGCCGCTAATTTGCGGCCACTGCAGCATTGCCAGAGGTAGTGCGGTGGATTTACCGGCACCCGTGGGCGCTTCGAGGATAATTTGCGAATGATCGCCCAGCGCCTGTTGTAATGGCGCAAATAAGGCTTGAATAGGTAATGAGCTCAAAGGAGATACTTTAACGGCGAAAATCTGGCTTCAGTTTACTCATAAACGATTATTGATGCTACGGCTCTATGCAGATCGAAGCGGGGGCAGATTAAAGCATATGCAAATCGAAGCATGCACACATTGACAATTAACGACTGAAACGAAAAAGCTAATCGCCTATAAATCGATTAACCACGGCGTTCTGATCCCTGAGGATAAATCCTGCAAGCGGGTAGGTTTTCCAATCGCGTAGCCTTGGCCATAGCTAACACCAAGCTGTTTTAATTGCCGCCCAATGTCAGCGCTTTCAACAAATTCGCCTATCACTTCAAAGTCCATATCTTTACCCAGCTGGCAAATAGCCGAGACAATGGCTTTATCACTGCGGTCGTCACAGACATTAACCACAAACTGACCGTCAATTTTGACATAGTCCACATCTAAGCATTTCAAATAAGCAAAACTTGAAAAGCCCGATCCGAAATCGTCCAAAGCCAGCTTGCAACCTAAAGGTTTTAATAGCTCAATCAAGGTGGTGGCCTGTTCGAGTTGACTAATAGCGGCGGTTTCGGTGATTTCAAAACACAACTTAGACACCAGTTCGGGCTCAACCATCAAGCGTATTTCTAACCAGTCCATAAACTTGCTATCGGATAATGACAGCGCTGACAAATTTAGCGACACCATTGATAATTGCGACCAAATTTCGCTATTGCGTGCGCCCCACTTTAAAAGGTTGTCGATAACCCAGCTATCAATTTTTGATGCTAGGTTATAGCGCTCTGCTGCAGGTAAAAACACCCCTGGTGATACAAAACGGCCATCCTCTTGCACCATGCGCAATAAGATTTCCATGTGAATGCCACGCTCGTCAGAATTTAGCGGTTCTATGAGTTGATAAAATAATTCAAACTGATTAAGCGCCAGTGCCGAGACGATATCAACGGAGGCCAGCATTTGATTATATAAATGATGTACTTGGGGATCGTTTTTACTGTAAAAATGCCAGCGATTACGGCCATCTTCTTTGGCGATACGACACGCCGCATCTGCCTGACTCATAATGCGGTAAATGTCTTCTGACTTCGCATCCAGTTGAGTCATACCCATACTAACGCCAATATTATGGCTGACTTCGCCCCAAATAAATTCATGTTCGGATAATTGCTGGCAAATGCGGTTGCCCACTTGCTCGGCTGACTCTTTATCCGCTTGGAACATTAAAATGCCAAATTCATCGCCGCCTAAACGGGCAACGACATCGCCATGACGCAGTAAGTAGCTCAGACGCTTAGACACCTGACGTAACAATTCATCCCCAGCTTGATGACCACTGATATCATTAACCACTTGAAATTGATCAAGATCCATAAAGGCAACACACACAGGCAAGCGATCTTTATGCTCAATTAATTCTTCAAGCATTGCCTCAAACTGTAACCGATTCGGCAGACCTGTGAGCGGATCATAGTTGGATTGAAATGACAGCTCATCGGCTAAACGGTAGCGTTCTGACACATCTTCAATCATCATCAATAATTGCTGCTCTATGTCTAATGCGCGGCAAAAGCTAAGTTTATACCAGTGAGTCACACCCGCTTTAACCAGTGGAACTTCACACCATGACTGATGCAGTGCTCCATCTCTGACAATGTGTAGGCAATCATCCAACAATATGTGGTCATCTGCATTGATTAATGAATATAAACTTTGATTACTGATTGACGGAAAAATTTGGCTAGCCACTTGATTTTGACTGCTAATACAGTTGTCCTTATCAATGAGCGAACAGGCTACTGGCAGTTGCTGAAAAAGCTCAAGGTATTGGGCTTCTTTGTTTGTTAATAATTGCGATACGCGAGCCAGCTCAGCTTCAGATGCCAGCTTTAGGCTAGCCTCGTTAAGCTTTGTCATAGGACAATTGACACCATCCGAGGCCTCAAGTTGCCAATTTAATTGATATTTTAGTGGTAAAAAAATCAACCTGGTATTGCCTATTTGCACCGCTTCACTCAAAGAGAGTGAAAACACCTCGGACCGTGACTGAACAAAATCAGTTATTTGACGCTGCAAAAGACTTGTTGTGGCATTGATATCAGCACTATCTTGTGCGAGTAATTGTTCACATAAATCAGGCAAGGCAGCGAGTGATTGGCCTATTCGTGCGTTATTAGGTTGGCGCTGAAGATGCTGTTGAAATTGATCTTGATGCTGATAAGCTTGCAACGCCTTGACATGGTAAACTTTACCACTGGTTAGACTTTCAGTTGTTTGGGATAGTAAAACCACGATTTCATCGACGCCTAATTGCAGTTGCAATGCATCAATCTCAGCCATAACCTTATCACAGCACAGGTAGTGATTTAATTCAGCAGACTGCGGGCTAGCCCATACTGATTTCAGTTCACTATTGCTCATTCAATGACTCATTCATTCGCAGCATTTTTGCTGTCATTATACAGTATCCCTCTAAACGGAGCTTCACTGGTCTTGCTGTTAATTTACCTAACCGTAAACTGTTGCCGTCGATTAAGCTAACATGTCTTTGACGATAAACGTCATAATAATAAAAAATAATGCTAACAACAGATAAGGATCAATGGCGTTAAGGAGACCCATGACTAAAAATCACCATAAACGTTGTTTTATTGCCATTGCATTATCAGAGTCAAACCGCACTCAATTGAGCCAATATCAGCAGCAATTAATGCCGCATCTGAGTATACAGGTTAGCGCCGTTAAGCGGGAGAATTTACATCTAACCGCTGCATTTTTAGGCAAAATTAGTTCTGATCAGATGCTGCAGATTGATCGGTATATCACCGAGCAGCATTTCAGCGCTTTTGAACAACCACTGCAACAACTTGCTTACTGGCCTAAAGCGAAAGTCTTGTGCATTCAGGGTGATGCCGAAAAAGCGTTGGCGCATATTGCCCACAGCTTAAAATTAATGACATCACACTTAAACCTTTATCAAACTCAGCATGAATTTAGACCCCATATCAGCTTATTTAGAGCTGTGTCAGAGCCTGCAGCCCTTATAGATAAGTTACCTGCACTCACTGAAGCTATAAACACAAAAGCCCGCCATTTAACCCTCTATGAATCCATTAGCAGTACTCAAGGGCTTATATATAAACCACTGCAACAGTGGCCTTTACAGCCATAACGAAAAAAAGCTGCCTAGGCAGCTTTCGTTTCTCGAATCTATAGCTAAAACCTGAAGAGTTATAGGCTTTATCGCTCTAACATTGCCGCGATGGTCAATACTCCATGAGCTGTTGCGCCAGCGCTCCATAATGGCGTAGCCGATGATGCATATGCACCAGCTAAATCCATGTGCAACCAGTTAACTTCTGGGCTCACAAAGCGCCATAAGAAGCCTGCTGCATTTGACGCGCCGCCTGCACCGCCGCCTTTCATTGCGCGGCTATTGGCGGTATCTGCATAAGGTGAAGGGCACATATCTTTATGCCAAGTATCCAATGGCAGTGGCCAGACATTTTCAGCAACAGTGGCCGCTTTTTGTTGTGCTAATTGCAAGGTTTCCATTTGCGGTGAAAATATCGCATTGTAATTATTGCCCACAGCCATAATCGCCGCACCTGTCAGTGTTGCCGCATCAATAATTAATTCTGCTCCAGTATCTGATGCTGCTTGCAGCCCGTCAGCTAACACTAAACGCCCTTCAGCATCGGTGTTAACCACTTCAACGGTAACGCCATTTTTATAAGTTAAGATGTCACCTAACTTGTAAGCATGGCCACTGATGAGGTTTTCGGCGCAACACAGAAACAATTTAACCCGCTTATTCAGACCGGCTTTCATGGCTAGACCCAGCGCGGCTGTCACTGTTGCCGCGCCGCCCATATCGCATTTCATATCCAGCATGCCTTCTGAAGGCTTAATGCTGTAACCGCCAGAGTCAAAGGTAATGCCCTTGCCCACAAGAGCGGTGGATACTTTGGCATCGGCTGCGAGTGGATTAAAATCAAGCACTAGCATCGCTGGCGGACGCTCACTGCCACGGCCAACCGCATGTAAACCAATCCATTGTTTTTCGAGTAATTCTTGGCCTTCAAAAATATCAAAACTGACCTTGTCGCCACCAATGTCTTTGAGCCAGTTTGCTGCTTGCTCGGCAAGAATAACCGGAGACAATTCTTCAGGGGTTTCGTTAACTAATTTGCGCGCGAAACTTGCCGCTTCAAAGCGATGAGATAAAGTGGCTTGAGTGCTCACGTCACCACACCAGAGTACTTCAAATGGGCCTTTGGCCGTGGTAAAACCTTGAGAAAAAGCCCATTGCGAATCAAGGCTCCATAACTCACCGTCAAGCTGCACCTTGCTAATACCCTGACTACGAATTTTTCTAGCCGCCATTTGTACTTGACGTAATTCATCTGCTGCAGATAAATGGATCAGCGCTTGATGGCCTTGAAAGCTCACATCTGCTTTACCCCAAAGGCTCTGTGGCGCTTCTCGTGTTAGGGTAATCGTCATAATTTCCATTGTAATGTCCTTGTTATGCTTGCGTTGTAACTTAGATAACCAATAAGCTAAGTGTACTGTAAATCACTAAATGAACGTGACTAATTCAGCATCATTTAGTAAAAATAATTGTTAATAAATAATTTTAGGAGCATTCTTTTTAATGGACTTTAGCCCTCCCTTACAACAAGGTACTTTATTGAGGCGTTACAAACGTTTTCTGGCCGATGTGCAACTTGATGATGGTAGCGAAATCACCATTCACTGCCCCAATACTGGTTCGATGAAAAACTGTTTGTTTCCCGGTGAAACAGTTTGGTTTTCCAGCTCAGATAACCCCAAAAGAAAATACCCAAATACTTGGGAGCTCAGTGCCACCCCCGACAATCATTTAATTGGCATTAATACCGGCCGCGCCAATGCATTAGCCGAAGAGGCGATTAGTAATGGTGTCATTACTGAACTTAGCGGTTATGCATCACTAAAAAGAGAAGTGAAATATGGTGATGAAAATAGTCGTATCGACATTTTACTCAGTGATGAAACTAAACCTTTATGTTACGTTGAGATAAAGAGCTGTACATTATTAGAGCAAGCAGTAGGCTACTTTCCTGACTCAGTTACCACTCGTGGACAAAAGCATTTGCGTGAGTTAATGCATATGGCTAGTCTAGGTCACAGAGCGGTATTACTTTTTGTCGTCCAACATAGCGGCATTAATCTCGTTCAAGCTGCTGCGCATATCGATCCACAATATGCACAATTATTAAAGCAAGCAGTTAACAGTGGGGTTGAAGTGTTAGCATATCAAACCGAACTGTCGGCGCTATCCAGCAAAATTACTCGTAAGTGCAAAGTCATTGTTTAGTTCAAAAAAGTATAACTTACTAATCAAATAATTTGCCACGCTCTAGTGTTTCTGCTATAGATAGCGGCCATAAATTTTAGACGCACATAAAATCACTAATTATTACAGGAGATGCGTTATGCCTGAAGGCACCAAAAAACTTGGCGTACTCGCTATCGCAGGTGTAGAACCTTACCAGGAGAAAGCTGGCGAGGAGTATATGGGTGAAGAGCAACGCTCTCATTTTAAGATCATCTTAGACGCTTGGCGTAATCAGTTACGCGAAGAAGTTGATCGCACCTTGAACCATATGCAAGATGAAGCTGCTAATTTTCCAGATCCTGTTGACCGTGCAGCTCAAGAAGAAGAATTTAGCTTAGAGCTTCGAGCACGCGACAGAGAACGTAAGCTGATCAAGAAAATTGAAAAAACACTACAAAAAATTGAAGAAGACGATTTCGGTTTCTGTGATTCATGTGGTGTTGAAATCGGTATTCGCCGTTTAGAAGCACGTCCAACAGCTGATCAATGTATCGATTGTAAGACGCTTGCAGAAATAAAAGAAAGACAAATGGCTGGCTAATATAGCCCATACATTTGTCACACAGCAAAACTGCTAGCTTGCTATTTATGAGGCGGGGCAGTATTGATACCAAAAGGCGAGATTATTCTCGCCTTTTGTATTTTTTGATTTTTACTTTTAGGATTAACAGAACTTGTTTATCGGCTATGGCATAAAAGCAGTAACCTTTTATGTCGACACCAATAAATCGAGGCAAAAGCTATGTCGCTGAACTCATCCGCTTATATTGGTCGCTTTGCTCCGTCCCCATCTGGCCCGTTACATTTTGGCTCCCTTATTGCAGCCCTTGGCAGTTACCTGCGGGCAAAACAGCAACAGGGTAAATGGCTCGTCAGGATTGAAGATATAGATCCACCAAGAGAAGTGGCTGGTGCAAGCAGTGATATATTGACCACCTTAGAGGCTTATGGCCTGCATTGGGATGATACTGAGCTATTTCAAAGCCATCGGCTTGATATCTATCAGCAGCATATTGAGCAGCTCTTAAAAGAAGATCTTAGCTATTTTTGCCATTGCACTCGAAAAAAAATTCAACAAATGGGCGGCGTTTATGACAGCCGCTGTGGTCAGCTACGCCCTCGATTAACCCAAGGCGCCGTTCGTATCAGAAATAGCGCCCAAGTTGAACATTTTACTGATTTAGTGATGGGAAGTGTCACGGTAAAGCACAGCTTTGCGGCTGAAGACTTTATCATCAAACGCAGTGATGGCCTTTACGCCTATCAATTAGCTGTGGTGTTAGATGATGCCTTTCAACAGATCACTGAAATAGTCAGAGGCTGCGATCTACTGGAAACCAGCTGCCGCCAAATAAGCATGAATAATATTTTGGGCTTTAACTCCCCCAATTGGCTGCATCTACCTTTAGCCTGCACCAAGCCAGGGTTTAAATTATCAAAGCAAAATTATGCTAATGCCATTGATCGAAAACGTCCCCAAGCCAGCATCAATGCCGCATTGCGCTTTCTTGGGCAACAACAAGTTGATATTGATGATGTCGATGTCATGCTAAAACAGGCCGCAGAGCAATTTGCGATTAGCCAAATTCCACAACTATCTGAGATTCTGATTGAGCAGTGATATACTCATTCAGTAACATTTGGTATATCATAGCCGCCAGATTTTTAACCATTTAATAATGTCGTTCGAGGTGTATTATTTTTCGCCGTATAAGTCAATTCTGCAAACAGCTGTTTGAAGACAATAAAACCACTCCTGTCATTGAGCCACAAAGCCAAGATGACGGCCTGCGTTTGGACATTGTCACCAGAGATGCCCATACTATTTCTCGACGCCAAATAAGTGAAAATGCGTTAAAAGTACTCTATAGACTCAGTAAATCTGGCTATAAAGCTTACCTAGTTGGCGGTGGTGTTCGTGACATTCTATTAGGTATGGAGCCGAAAGATTTTGATGTGGTCACCAATGCGACCCCTGAAGAAATTAAAAAGCTCTTTAGAAACTCACGCTTAGTGGGCCGCAGATTTAGATTGGCACACATTGTTTTTGGCCGTGATGTTATCGAAGTCGCCACCTTCCGTGGTCATCACAATGAAAATGATGACAAAATTTCCAAATCCAATGCTGAAGGTCGTCTACTTCGTGACAATGTCTACGGTGAAATAGATGAAGACGCTGAACGTCGCGACTTTACTATTAACGCCCTGTATTACGACATTAGCGACTACTCTATCCACAGCTACGGCGGTGGTATTCATGATATCGATGCTAGAGTCATCAAGCTGATTGGCGATCCTGAAACTCGTTACCGTGAAGATCCGGTGCGGATGTTACGTGCGGTGCGCTTTGCTACCAAACTGGATATGACCATTGAGCCGGTAACGGCTGCGCCAATAAAAGAATTAGCGCCATTATTAAAAGATATCCCTGCAGCGCGTATGTACGAAGAAGTGCTAAAGTTATTTTTTGCTGGCAAAGCAGAAGCTAACTACAACATGATGCAAGATTTTGGTTTATTTGCGCCGCTATTTCCGCAAATTGCTGCGTTAATCAAAGAGCAACCCAGTGGCAATACCGCTAAAATGCTAACGGCAGTCATGGCCAGTACCGACTTACGCGTCAGCCAAGATAAACCGGTAACGCCCGCCTTCTTTTATGCGGCATTATTGTGGTATCCACTCAAGCAACGTGCTGATGATATTGCCTTAGAAAGTGGCTTAAGTCATTACGATGCTCATGTTGCCGCTATGGGTGATGTGATGGAGCAGCAATGTCGCACCATTAGCATTCCACGCCGCTTCAGTACTCCAGCAAAAGATATTTGGCAGCTACAATTGCGTCTAGAACGTAGCCAAGGCACCCGTGCCTTCAAATTATTAGAGCACCCTAAATTCCGCGCTGCTTATGATTTATTATTACTGCGCGGCGAAGCCGAAGCGGGCAATATTGGTAAAATTGCCAATTGGTGGCAGTCATTTGTTGAAGCCGATGAGCAACAACGTACTGATATCGCCAAAAGCGGTAACAAGAATGGCCCAAGCAGAAATCGTAACGCCCAGCAGCGTAAACGTAGACGCCCTAATAAGCCTAAGCCAGCTCCAAAGCCTGCTAATACTCAAGAATAACAATGAGTCATAAACCACTTAAGGTTCACACTAGGGCGACCAAAGCCGCTGAAAAGGCAACAAGGGTATTTGTTGCCCTTGGCGCTAACCTTGAAAACCCAGAGCAGCAATTAGATAATGCAGTTACTGCAATAAAAAGCTTAGGGCAAGATCATCATATAAAGGTCTCTCATTATTATCGCTCACGACCAATGGGCGATGTAAAGCAACCTGACTATGTCAATGCCGTAGTTAGCTTTAGCACCACTCTTAGCCCTATCGATTTACTTGATGCCCTTCAGGCCATTGAGAATGAGCAAGGTAGAGTGAGAGATTTGCGCTGGGGACCAAGAACATTAGATCTCGATATTTTATTATATGGCGAGCTAATGGTTGATTTACCGAGATTAACAGTCCCCCATTACGGCATGAAACAACGCAGTTTTGTGCTAATACCACTGGCAGATATTGCTGCCGATTTAGTGCTACCATGTAACACTAAATTACAACACCTTATTACCACTGAAATGCGAGCTGAGTTAATTCAAATTTAACCCATTGTAATGGTAGCTCAGAGTGTATTTCCATTATTTGAATATGATTTCTTTGCAGAGTTTATTATGTCAAAAGTCACTAGCTCAACCCTGATAAAATTCAAACAAGAAGGTAAAAAATTTACCGCCCTTACCGCTTATGACGCCAGCTTTGCCGGCGCATTTGATAGCGAAGGTGTCGATGTGCTTCTTGTTGGCGACTCCTTAGGCATGGTGCTCCAAGGCCACAATGACACCTTACCTGTGACCGTTGATGACATTGCTTATCACACCGCCAGCGTCAGCCGCGGTTGTAAACGCGCCCTACTTATCGCAGATATGCCTTTTATGAGTTACGCCACACCGGAACAAACCATGCGCAATGCCAGCACCCTAATGCAAGCAGGTGCAACCATGGTAAAAATGGAAGGTGGTGAATGGCTACTTGAAAGCGTTAAAATGCTCACTGAACGCGGTATTCCTGTCTGTGCTCACCTTGGGTTAACTCCGCAATCAGTACACGTATTTGGTGGCTTTAAAGTTCAGGGCCGAGAAGAAGATAAAGCCCAACGTATGATTGATGATGCCAAAGCTTTAGAAGCCGCTGGCGCGCAATTATTAGTAGTTGAATGCATTCCAACTGCACTCGCGAAAAAAATCTCTGAAGCGCTTACCATACCGGTAATTGGTATTGGTGCAGGTCCTGATACTGATGGCCAAATTTTGGTCATGCATGATGTACTGGGGATCTCCAGTGGTTACATTCCAAAGTTTTCTAAAAACTACCTCAAGCAAACTGGCGAAATACGCGCGGCAATAAGAGCCTATATCGAAGAAGTTGCCAATGGCAGTTTCCCTGCTGATGAACACTCATTTAATTAATAGTGAATTAATTAATTAATAGTGAACCA
>NZ_MCTV01000013.1:1494-117729 GCF_002874545.1 Shewanella sp. 10N.286.52.C2 | reverse complement strand
ATAGTGAACCAATTAATTAAATCGATAGATATTTTGGATAAATAGTTTAGGTAAAAATGATGATCACCACCGCGAATATTGCTGAGATTAGAAAGCAAGTAAAGCAATGGCATATGCAAGGTGAAACCGTTGCGTTTGTGCCAACCATGGGCAATTTACACCAAGGTCACATTAGATTAGTTACTGAAGCGCTTAAAAGAGCCGATCATGTGGTGGTGTCTATTTTTGTTAATCCAATGCAGTTTGGACAACATGAAGATTTAGCAGCTTATCCGCGCACCCTAGCAGATGATCAGAATGCACTGATTAATGCGGGTGCAGAGTTACTATTCACACCGACACCAGAGATTATTTACCCTAAAGGCTTAGAGAATCAGACCTTTGTTGAAGTACCTAAAATAGGCGAAGAGTTTTGCGGCGCCAGTCGTCCCGGACACTTCCGCGGTGTGGCAACCATAGTTTGTAAACTATTTAATATTGTTCAAGCGGATATCGCCCTATTTGGTCGTAAAGATTATCAACAGTTGATGGTCATCACCGCCATGGTTGAAGACTTATCTCTGCCTATCGACATCATCGGCATCGACACTGTTCGAGAAGCATCAGGGCTCGCTATGAGCTCTAGAAATGGCTATTTATCTGCCCAGCAAAAAATCCAAGCCACAAGCATAAAGAAGGTAATGGATTATGTTGCCGCTCAAGTGACCGCTGGAGAAACCATTGAGCTAGCCATTGAAGTAGCTAAACAACAGCTCATTGATGCAGGTTTTAAAATGGACTTTTTAGCGGTAAGAAACGCAGCGACTTTAGCCCCAGTGACAGCTGAAGATAACCATTTTGTTATACTTGTCGCGGCCTATCTGGGCAATACTCGCCTAATCGACAATCTAACTTTTAGTCGTTAAACCATTGGCTTGTTCGTTAGTAAGACTTAGAAGAGAATTCACTAAGTCTTACTAGTCTAATTGCTGACTCTGATTATGATTATGATTTTTAATCCAAATAGATAGTTATTTTGAAATTCGCTTTACTGCCCTTTTTAGCCAATATTCGCCTAATCGACAACCTGAGTTTTAGCCGTTAAGTCATTCGCTAGTTGGCTTGTTCGATAGTAATACTTAGAAGAGGATTCACTAAGCCTTACGATCGTAATTGCTAAATCAGAAACATATCATCACTTTGTAATACTTATTACTGAATTTTGGCGAAAACCTCACCGAATCAATAACCTTACTTTTAGTCGTTAAGCCATTCGCCATTGACAGTGTAAGACTTAACCCACTGTCCACTAAGTATTACAAATTTATAGTGATTTTTTACTATTACATTATAAAACCAGCGTCAAAAAACTGGCATTCTCACCAAAATTAAGCCATAGTTAAAAAGTATGCTAAAGCATTACAGCAATAACCGACTATAATAATTAACAACCAGCGGAACTCAATGGATATTGAGCCTCCAAGCGGTAACCTTCTGATATAAACCCAACACCTAAGTTGATACGATATCGGTTAGACAAAAGGATCTGTGGCCGCATGCCAAGTAGACTATTACAAACATTCATTTTGCTAGCGTTGATTGCAAGCCCTATCGCATCAGCCAATGGCATTTATAAGTGCATGAAAGATGAACGCGTCGTCTTTAGTCAAACTGTCTGCCCGAAAGAGTATCGTCAGCACAAAATCGAATTTCAATTAGGGATCACTACCGAAATCGACTCTGATAAAGTTGTCCTTAAAGAAGACCCGCTCAAAGCCCTACTGAAGAAAAAAACCATTTCAAAAGAGAAGTTAATTCAGCTGCTTGATAGTGAAGTGTATCGATTGAAGCAAGAAAACAGCTACTTCGAAATTCTGCGCGCCAGTGAAATCCAAAAACTTGATCGTAATCGCTATTGGCATAAAAAAGAAAAAGATGACCCTGATTACATTAAAGATTTGAAAGAAATCAATTCACGCTTTGACGAGCTTATGAGCAATAATCGTCAAGTTATCATCGTATTAACTGATCATAAAAAGAAAATCATCGAAGAAAGTGATGCGCCAACATCACTGGCACAAAAAGAAGGCTAGCCGCGACTAAAAGTGATTTTTAGTCGCTTTCATTTTAGCTAAGTACTGATTATCGACCTCACCAGCTAGCCTCAACTTAAACAGCCAGTATCAACTTAAACACTAGGCCAAACTCAATATTCTTGAGAAGCAAAGCCAGTTACTCCAGCCGCTAATCTGGCTTAAATACTCCGATCATATTGCCATTGGCTTTTTCAGCCACTTTAGCTTCCGTTTGTTGCTCTCGGTAATCACAATCAGTACATTCCACAGTTTCAATACCATTTTCTTTGAATAATACGATACTGTCTTGGGCGTGACATTTAGGACATTTTGCTCCTGCAACGAAGCGCTTTTTAATTTTTGGCATAATGTTGTTATTTTTCTAATGTAATTGTGCAATTCCTGTGACGCTATTTTGCCATGATTTCAGCCAAAGCGTCTCACTATTTCACAGAAATAAAATGTCATTCAGCATTGGGATACGTTATTATCACTGCACTTTACGTATTCACTCCAATCAAGTTGCTATTCATGATCAACATCAGCCAAGCTCAGCTCATTCGCGGAACTAAAACCTTACTCGATGATGCCAACCTTACCGTTTACCCGGGCCATAAAGTGGGACTGGTCGGGGCCAATGGAACCGGAAAATCAACCCTGTTAGCGTTGATTTTGGGGCAGTTACAACTTGACAAGGGTGAGTTTAGCCTTCCTGCTGGTTGGCAAATAGCCACTGTAGCCCAAGAAACGCCTGCGCTAGAGGTGTCTGCACTGGAATATGTGCTTGATGGTGATAGTGAATTTCGAGAGCTTGAAGTTCAATTAAACAAAGCTCAAGATGAAGATGACGGCCATAAAATTGCCCTCATCCACGGTAAAATTGATGCGATTGGCGGCTATGCGATTAAATCTCGCGCCGGCTCATTGTTGGCAGGCCTAGGCTTTAGCGAAGCGGAGCAAAGCAATCCTGTAAAGAGCTTTTCAGGTGGTTGGCGAATGCGACTCAACCTTGCTCAAGCACTGTTGTGCCGCTCAGACTTACTGCTGCTGGATGAGCCCACCAACCATTTAGATTTAGACACCATGTACTGGCTAGAAGGCTGGATTAAGGCCTATCAAGGTACCCTGATCTTAATCAGCCATGACCGCGATTTTATTGATGGTATCGTGGATGAAATTGTTCACGTTGAACATACTAAGCTTAATTACTACAAAGGCAACTACAGCTCCTTTGAGCGGATCCGCGCCGAACGTATGGCGCAGCAGCAAGTGGCCTATGAGCGTCAACAAAAAGAACGGGCACATATGCAGAGCTTTGTTGACCGCTTCCGCTACAAAGCCAGTAAAGCTAAACAAGCCCAAAGCCGCTTAAAAGCGCTGGAGAAAATGGCTAACTTACTGCCATCCCATGCAGACAGTCCATTTCACATGGCATTTCGTGAGCCTGAAGCCTTGCCTAACCCATTAGTGACTATGGAGAAAGTCTCTATTGGCTATGATGATAAAACCATCCTTAGCGAAGTGGAGCTTAACTTAGTACCAGGTGCACGTATTGGCTTGCTGGGCCGAAATGGCGCGGGTAAATCAACCTTAATTAAGTTGCTATCGGGTCAATTACAACCCAAAACGGGTAGATACCAACCTAATCCAGGAATGAATATTGGTTATTTTGCTCAGCATCAAATTGAATTTTTAAGTCTTGATGATACCCCGTTACAGCACATGGTGCGATTAGCGCCTAACGCAAAAGAGCTAGAACTTAGAAACTTTCTCGGCGGTTTTGGTTTTAATGGCGATATGGCACTTGCCCCCGTTAGACCGTTCTCTGGTGGCGAAAAAGCGCGCTTAGTGTTGGCGCTATTAGTTTGGCAGCGTCCTAACGTACTGTTACTCGATGAGCCCACCAACCACTTGGATTTAGAAATGCGTCACGCATTGACCATGGCGCTGCAAACATTTGAAGGTGCGATGGTGATTGTGTCACATGATCGACATCTTTTACGTTTAAGCTGTAGCGATTACTACTTAGTAGACCAAGGCGCTGTTAAACCATTCCAAGGTGATTTAGATGACTATCATCAATGGTTATTAGATGCGGCTAAAGCGGCTCAGTCCAATAGCAGTAAAGATAGCTCGGCAACTCCAAGTATTGATAAAAAGCAGCAAAAACGCATTGAAGCAGAGCTAAGACAAAAAGTATCGCCACTGCGTAAAAAACAAATAAAATTAGAAACTGAGCAACAAAAAATCACTGCCAGATTAGCAGAATTAGAAATAGAGTTAGCTGATGGTTCACTTTATGAAGCTGAAAATAAAGCTAAAATGACCAAAGTACTCAATGAAAGAACCACGCTCACCCAATCAATGGACGAAAGTGAAATGAACTGGTTTGAGCTACAAGAAGAAATTGAAATCATCGAACAAGAGTTTGGTATCGGTTAATTCATAATGCAGATAACAAGGGATAGGATCAGTGCAGCAGTTTAATTCATTACTATGGCGAGAATGTGAAAGCCAATACGCTATTGAACCTAAGCGCTACATCAGCCTTCAGGATGCTTACCAAGTGAATGTTAACATGCTGCTACTGGCGCAATACCTTGATAAAAAAGGCTATCTACTGCCCTTAGTCCAATGGCAAGCGTTAGCGGCTACCATAAACGATTGGGACACCAAGGTCGTTAACCCTTATCGCACCTTGCGCCGTTTAGCGAAAGAGCATATTAAAGCTAATGAATATCAGCAGATGCTCGACATTGAGTTAATGCTGGAACGTAAATCCCAGCAAATGCTACTAACAAAACTCAACACTGTTACCCCAGAGATTAAAGCGAATCAGCATTGCGCAAATGAAAATACCGATAACTACTTATCATTATTCGGGATTAACCATGATGATTTTAAAAATTTACACGCAATTTAATACCGCTGCAGACTAACAAAATCACATAGCATTAAACCTTAACTGACGGCTTTAAACGCTCTGCCAATAAGGTCGCATTTCGGGCTACAATCGCGTAAATCGATAGCTGCGGATTAGCACCTAAACTAGTTGGAAACATGGAGCCATCCATAACTGACAAGTTTTCAAAATAATGGGAGCTCCCCTCACTATTGACCATCGATAGGGTTTTATCTTCTCCCATAGCGCAACCGCCCATTACATGGGCAGAGGCTACAATGGTTTTTAATAAACCAATATCCATAGTGGCAATGGTTTGCTTGGCTTGTTGCCAGTTAAGCTGCTTGCCAACACCATCATTAATGGGCAACACGGCATTAGCACCTGCAGCAAATTGCAGCTCTGCCATAGTGGCAAACGCCCTTCTCGCCGCATCCCAAAAAGGTTTTTGTAGCGGATAATCTAACGCAAAGCCGGTATCAGTTAAGCGTACTTGCCCACCTGGAGACTGAGCCGAATAGCCATCACGCACTAAGGCAATCATCACCTGTAAATTGTTAAACTGGGTCATTAACTCGGCATGACTACGACCATAACCAATGGTTTTTGATGCGATTAATACTGGATGGATCGGGGGCACTTCTAATTTATAACCCAGCTCTCCAGCAGCGCCATCACGCCATACAAATTCATCGGAATATATCGATTGCGGCGCGCCGCTATGGCCATCAATTTGCTTATCAAAAATGCTGCCTGATAACAAAGTAGGATGAAGAAAAGTTTTACCTAAAAGCTGATAAGGATCTGGGGTATTAGCACGCATTAAAATCGTCGGCGTATGAAGAGCACCCGCACTAAGAATATAGTGCTTCGCCTTAAAAGTCAGAGTCGCGCCATGGCCTGAAGCAAGAGGCGCTCTGGCGGTTAAACCAGTCACTTTATCGGCTTTATGCTGTAGATCAGTAATTTTAGCGTTTGATATTAACTGAGCGCCTTGCTTTAAGGCACTCGGTATGGTGGTGACCAGCATAGACTGCTTAGCGTTGACCGGGCACCCCATACCGCAATAACCTGTATTCCAGCAACCTTTAACATTACGTTTGATCACCGTATATTCCCAACCGAGTTTTTCACAGCCTTCTTTTAAGGCCGCATTATTACGGTTAGGTTGAAATTGCCACTCGCTGATATTTAGCCGCGTTTCCATTTTTTCAAACCATGGCAATAAGCTTTCTGACGATAGGCCTTTAACTGACTTTTCTTGGGCCCAAAATGCTAAGGCTTGCTCAGGTGTACGAATTGAGGTGGTCCAATTAACCGTCGTTGAGCCGCCCACACTGCGACCTTGAAAAATACCAATACCTTTGTCAGCGGTTTTCATCGCTGCTGCTTGCTGATATAGATCAGGGTAAGCACGGCGCTCTTCCATATTAAAATCACTGGACGATTTAAGTGGTCCAGCTTCAACCATGATGACCTTAAGACCCGCTTGAGTGAGGATTTCAGCTGCCGTTCCGCCCCCCGCGCCCGTGCCGACAATCACTACGTCTGCTTCAAAATGCTGATCGTTTTCAAGTTTACTCGCATCAATATGTTGCCAGCCGGCTTTTAAACCTTCTGTAATGGGGTCAATAATATTAGCGGCCACGTCTCACTCCTAAACACGGTTTACATCAAAGAAAATTAGGCGGTCAAAAAAGTGGGTTTAGCGTAATGTAACCGTCCCCAATGCTCTGGGCAGGCATAATAACTGGATAGCACTAATTCCCGTAAGCCAAGATAGGCAGTTTGCAGCATTTGCAGAAAATGATGGCGCCACTCTTCTAGCATCAACACTAACTCATCAGCAGAGCGAAGCATCAATGGCGTCAGGCTACTCGTTAGCAGCAATAAACCCATCCGGCTCTCAAGTAGATTTAATAGCTGATTAATCTCGCTTTTTTGATCATCAGGCAGCACACTGATGGTTTGATTAATCGCGACTATGGTACGATTAATAAAGGCTTCGCGATAATTAGCAACTTCTGGCAAAGTGCCATCCATAAAAATAGGGATTAGCACATTAAAAAGTAAACGATGATTTTCATCAGGATGATCGGTAATGTCTGGGGTGTATAAACTCACACCCAAGGCCAGCGCAGCGGTACCGGTAAAGGCGCCAGCCAAAAAGGTTCTTCGTTTCATAGTTATCCCTTGCTGCAAACATCTGTGATAAAGTGGTCGCTAACAACATTTAAACATACGTTTGAACATTCACAAACTATTGCACTATACATACCCTTATGAAAAAGATTTTCACTCCACCATGGTGGGCAGTAAGTCCTCATATTCAAACGATTTTACCTGTTTTATTTAAGGTGGCCAAACCAGACACCCACAGACAGCGCCAAGAGCTGACTGACGGTGATTTTATTGATTTGGATTGGTTAGGCAAGCCGCAAAATGGCCAGCCAATTTTAGTGATCCTCCATGGACTTGAAGGCAGTAGTGAATCACACTACGTCAGGCGTATGCTACAAACCGCCCAAAACCATGGCTTATGCGCTGTTGTCCATCATCACCGTAGTTGCTCAGGCGAGCCAAATCGGTTAGCCAGAAGTTACCATAGTGGCGACACCGAAGATATTCACTTTACCCTAACTCAGTTACATCAGCAGTACCCAGAATCACCACTGTATGCCGTCGGCTACAGCCTAGGCGGCAATGTACTGGCAAAATATCAAGGTGAACAAGGCGAGCAAAGCTTGCTAGAAAAAACCATAATTGTTTCAGCGCCTTTGTGGCTCGCAGCCTGTGCTAAAAAATTAGAAAAGGGCTTTTCAAAAGTTTATCAGCAGCATTTAATAAAGCAACTGCAAGCCAAAATGCACAGCAAAGTACTGCAAAGCAATTTGGTTGAGAAAATGCCCGTCACTGAAGCGCAAATTCAGCAATTAAGCACCTTTTATTTATTCGATGATAAAGTGACGGCTCCTTTACACGGTTTTGCTGACGTTAATGATTACTACCAAAGAGCCAGTGGTAAGCCTTTTTTAAAAAATGTCAGCAAGTCGACCTTAGTTATCCATGCTCAAGACGATCCTTTCATGACCGATGATGTCATTCCTGCGGCAGTAGAATTATCAGAACATGTGGAATACGAGTTACACCCTAAGGGCGGCCATGTTGGCTTTATCAGCGGCGGCGTTCCTTGGAAGCCACGTTTTTACCTTGAATCAAGAATTATCCATTTTTTAAAGAGCTAATTATGCTTATTCCTTATGATGCCTTGCTACAACTGCCACCAGCAACATTAGACAATTTAATTAAAGAGTACTTGTTTACCCAAATTGAAGATGGCTCTTTTGGCCAAACCGATGACGCTCAGTTACAAAATGCCATAAATCAATGTAAACAAGCTTTAAAACAAGGCGAACTCATCGTTGAATTTAGCGAAGAAGATGAATCCATTGCCATTAGACAAAAACAGCAGATCATTCATCCAAACAGTGATGACAAAGAGCCATTCTTTTAATGCAAGATTGACCTAACCCGTTTCAAGCCGTATAAATAGAGTCTGTTTTTCTTCAGGTTGAAACATGTGAATGTGAATGACTAACGGATTATAAAATACTGAATTGTCATCATAATTAACTTCTTCACGTTTGATCTAGGTAGGATAAATGTCTATTAAACACCCCATTATTGCTGTTACTGGCTCATCTGGCGCAGGCACAACAACAACGACCACAGCATTTACTCATATCTTCCGCCAGCTGGGCATTAATGCAGCGTTTATTGAAGGGGATAGTTTCCATAACTTCACCCGTGCAGAGATGGAAGTATTAATTCGAAAATCACAGGCTGAAAATAACAACCTCAGTTACTTTGGCCCTGAAGCCAATAATTTCGTCAAACTTGAAGAGTGCTTTAAAAGCTATGCCGAAACAGGCCAAGGCCAAACCCGTAGCTACTTACATACTTTTGATGAAGCGGTGCCATTTAACCAAATGCCCGGCACATTTACCCAGTGGCACCCATTACCTGAAAAAACCGATATGCTGTATTACGAGGGTTTGCATGGCGGCGTCGTCACTGAAGATGCTGATGTTGCCAAGCACGTAGATTTATTGATTGGTATGGTGCCCATTGTCAATTTAGAGTGGATTCAAAAAATTATTCGCGATACCTCAGACAGAGGCCATAGCCGTGAAAAAGTCATGGGCTCGATTGTGCGCAGTATGGATGATTATATTAAGCATATGACGCCACAATTTTCTCGCACCCATATCAACTTTCAACGAGTTCCTACAGTTGATACCTCCAATCCATTTAGCGCTAAAGACATCCCCAGCTTAGACGAAAGTTTTGTGGTGATCCGCTTTAGAGATATTGACAATGTTGATTTTCCTTATTACTTAAGAATGATTGACGGCTCGTTTATGTCACGCATCAATACTTTAGTCGTGCCTGGTGGCAAGATGTCATTAGCAATGGAGTTAATATTAACCCCACTGATTAAAGATATTATGCAGAAAAAAGCAGCTGCCGATGAAGTACAACAGCTCGATGATGCTAGCCCAGCAGAATAAGCAACGACTAATACAAGTAATACAAGTAAACTTGGCAGGTTAAGCTTAATTTAAGCCTAAACCATTATCATTCTCGCTGTCGGGACTTCAGGCGAAAGAACGATAGTTGATGTGCTCTTGGGTGTTAATTCCCCCTTATTTATCTGTTAGCGCACTTGGGCATATCAGCAAACCTGCTTCTATTATTCGCTGTTCCTGTCACTTGCTCTTTGAAGCGCCCTTATAAGCCGCGTTCAATTAAGACTAAAACCATTTCAACTCGCCCTGTTAAACCGTTAATTTAACGAGACCAGTAAGCGTTTTATCTCAGCCCGAACCAAATCAATTTTAGCGGTAATCTCCATACTTGCAGCTTCGCTCTCTAGCATCTGTTGCCATTGTTCTGACCAAACCAAGGTTAAATTTTGTGCTTTAAGCCTGACTTGATCATTGGTTAATGAACTTAAATCTTCAATTAAGCCCACTTTGACCCATCCCACCCTAGGGTTACCTAATTCAGTATCATTATCGTAATGCGCCGCATAGACCAATTGCTCTAATTGCGCTAGCTCTAGCAGCATTTCAAAACTTGCTGTTCTAACATTGCTATTATGCTCTGTTATCTCCATACGCCAGACGTTATATGAGAATCCCATTAGCGAAAACAGTAAGCTAAATATCACCGTAAGCTGATAGAGCTTTAATTTATTATCTACAATTCCATTCATTGTGATCGCCTAGTCGTGATGAATAAACTGACTCTAATCATCAGCTAATAATAGCTATGATTTGTCCACGCGCACTAAAATTTAGCCACAAAAAAACGGCCTTGTTGGCCGTTTCAATTCAAACAAAACATTGCTTAATTCATTAATGGAATGATTTCACGATAAGCCCTGCCTTGCTGATACTGTTCAAGTCGCATGATAAATTCATCGCTCTGGGCAACTTCTGGGTTTTGCTTTAATGCTTCAATGGCTTTTTGTTGGGTATCAACAGCCAGTTCAAACTCACCCATTTCGGCATAAGCAGCAGCAAGGTTATCTAAGTTGGTCGGATCGTTAGCGTTACTTTCAAGCAATTGCAGTGCAAGCTGCACCGCTTTTGACCCATTACGATACTCTTCTTCAGGGCAGGTCGCTAAAATCCACGCCACATTCCCCAGCGCAATTTCGTCACCTGCTTGGGTGAATTGCTCTAAAGCTTTGCCGCAACTGCGGGTTACACCATCGCCACCAGCAGAGTAAATAAAGCCTAATCGAAAGTGAGCTCGTGGATCGCCATGCTTAGCTAAAGACTGGTACCATTTTTCTGCTACCGCTAAATCCCGCGGTAATAACTTTCCTTCAAAGGTTAAATCTGCCAAAGTTTGCTGCGCTTTAATATGATCTTGTAGCGCCGCTTGCTCGACCCAATAAATGCCTTGATCAATATCTTGGTCGACAAATCGCCCCGCTAAACTCATTAGCCCTAATAAAAATTGTGCGTCGGCATTGCCTTCCGCCGCCCGCAATTGGATATGAACTAATTTACTAGCCGCTTGAGATGCTTTCGATTGAGGAATTGAAAAGGCACTGACTGGCGCACTGACACTCGTCAATAAACCTAATGAGCAGGCTAAGCCAACACTTAATAATTTCTGCGAATATTTCAAACTAACCTCGTACTGCAGCGATTCAACTTTGATAATCAAATTAACAATAACCACCAATGGGGATTTTTACAATAAACCAATCCCTATTAATCATAATAAATCGTTCATCTTCAATCTAAAGCTTGATAAAAATCTGATAAAACAATGCTTTTAAAGAAACATCAACTTGCCAATTAAAACAGACAAGGCTAAATTAGATAATAATGTGGCGTGCAGCTGCAAAAATAAATTTCTAATTTAATAACTTAATACCGTACTTGACTGTTTTTTCATAATGTTAAACTCGATCTTCATCAAAGTTTTACACGATTAACTCAAGTACAATTACTTTATTAGATAGTCCTTACTTTCATTTTATCAATCGAGGAAATACACATGGCTCTGATTGGCAAGCCTAAACCTGATCCAACTTTGGAATGGTTTCTTTCACACTGTCACATCCATAAATACCCAGCGAAAAGCACCTTGATACACGCAGGTGAAGAGTCTGATACCTTGTATTACATCGTTAAAGGTTCAGTCGCTGTATTGATTAAAGATGAAGAAGGGAAAGAAATGATCCTTTCATACCTTAATCAAGGTGACTTTATTGGTGAACTTGGTTTATTCGAAGAACAAGCTGAACGTACAGCTTGGGTTCGTGCCAAACAACCTTGTGAAATCGCAGAAATTTCTTACAAGAAATTCAAGCAACTGATTCAGGTTAATCCTGAAATTCTAATGAAGTTAACTGCGCAAATGGCTTACCGTTTGCACAGCACTAGCCAAAAAGTCGGCGATTTAGCTTTCTTAGACGTTGCTGGACGCATCGCACAAACATTATTACACCTTGCTAAGCAACCAGATGCAATGACTCACCCTGATGGCATGCAAATTAAGATCACTCGTCAAGAGATTGGTCAAATTGTAGGTTGTTCACGTGAGACTGTTGGCCGTATATTAAAAATGCTTGAAGAACAAAATCTTATTCAAGCTCACGGTAAAACTATTGTGGTATATGGCACTCGTTAAGTTAAGCTTCAGCTTGATTTAAGGGTGATTAATTAAAGTGATAATTAGCAATTCTAATTATCACTTTTTTTATGGGAGTCTGTCTGATGAGGCTGCTGACTGCATTACTACTCAGTCTACTTATATCGACTCTAACACCAGCATCACAAGCAATGACTGCAGAGCTACCACATGATGAAGTTCAACGCTTAGTTACATCCGGTAGCATTCGTTCGCTTGATTATTCCCTCACTTTACTTGCACAATACTGTCAGGGTGAATTAATTGATGCCAGCCTCTATCAAGAGGATGACAAATGGCGTTATGATTTACAGTTAAAGATAAAAAAAGGGCATATCATCCATTTATTTCTCGATGCTACAAATGGGATGCCAGAGTCAATTGACCAACTACCAAGTGAATGCCAAATAAATGAAACTGCTACTCGTTGAAGATAACACCCTCTTAGTTGCTGAGCTTGAAAAACAACTAAAACAAGCCGGCTACGTTACTGATGTAACCGATAAAGCTGTTGAAGCAGATTACCTCATCAAAGAAACTCAATACGATTGTGTGATTTTGGATATTGGCTTGCCTGACGGTAATGGCTTAACACTCGTCGAGTCTTGGCGTGAAAAAGGCATTGATACGCCGGTGATTATGCTCACTGCGCGCAGTCAGTGGCACGAGAAGGTCGAAGGCTTTAATGCGGGGGCTGATGACTACCTTGGTAAGCCTTTTCATGCTCAAGAGCTGTTAGCGCGAGTTCAGGCACTTATTCATCGTGCCCATGGCCGTCTTAATACCTCATCAAAGCAGTTGAGTTATGGTGGCATTACCCTTGATGAGTCAGAGCAACGAGTGCATATCGGTGACAAGCATTACGAATTAACCGCCATGGAATTTAGACTATTAAAAATATTTTTAATGTCGCCAAAGAAATTACTCTCAAAAGCACAACTTACCGATAAGCTTTATCAATTTGACGATGAAAAAGAATCAAATGTGGTTGAAGTATACGTTACCCATTTACGTAAAAAACTTGGTAAAACCGCCATTGAAACCCGCCGTGGCCAAGGGTATATTTTTCACGGCATTGTTGAATGATATCAATCCGCAGTAAGCTAAGTTTATGGCTTAGCGGTTTAATCATTATTGCCACCGTCATCGGACTCATATTATTTGAGTCCATGTTAAGACAAGCGTTTCATGACTCTATCATCAATCGTCTCGAAGAAGATTTAGAACACATCATTATCGCCAGCCATATCAATGCTGGTGAAATTATCATCGACCAAAACCAACTCTCCAGCTTTTACAAACCCGCCTATTCAGGTCGATACTTTCAATTTAACTCCGATGATCAAGTGATCCGCTCCCGTTCTCTATGGGATGTGCAATTAGATATCGAATTATTGCAGCATGATCAAACCCGGGTATGGCAAGCCAAAGGGCCAAAAAATAATGACATGCAGTTATTATCGATTGGTATAGGCTCAATCAATGGCGATAAAGTTGCCACCCTTACGGTTGCTCAAGACTTAAGTATTGGCCGGCGGGTCTTTAGTGAAGTGTTTGGCACTAAGTTGGCGATTAATATCGCCATGCTACTGGCAATGATTGGCGGTATTTTTATCATTCTACGCCAATCATTTAAGCCAGTTAAACACATTCAAGATTCACTGGCCAAATTACGCCAAGGTGAAATCGATGCCCTAGAAGTCACCAAGATTCCAGTTGAAATAAAACCTTTAGCTGAAACCTATAACGAATTATTAGATTACACCGCTAATCAAATTGAGCGCAGTAGAAATAATTTAGGTAATTTAAGCCACGGCCTAAAAACCCCATTAGCCGTGATGCAGCAACAAGTTGAAGTATTGGGTTTATCAAACCCGCAAGCGGCTGAAGCCATGCAGCAGCAATTAGACCTGATCCGCAACATGATCGAACGTAAGCTCACTGCAGCTAGAATTACTGGTGATATGCTGCCAGCAGCGCAAATGGTGGTGCCACGTGATTTTGAGGCGCTCATTAGCACTCTAGATAAAGTACATCACCATAAAAACATTCATTGCAGCATTGATGTCAGCGATGACATAAGTCGCCTGCCGATACACCGTGAAGATGGTATGGAGCTGTTTGGTAATTTATTAGATAACGCTTACAAGTGGGCAAATTCAGCGGTCAATTTGACGGTATCTCAGCAGCAACAAACATTAACCCTGTGTATCGAAGATGATGGCCCCGGCGTCAATGACGATCAAATCAGCCAACTGACCAATCGCGGTAAACGTTTAGATGAAGCCGTGTTAGGCCATGGGCTGGGGTTATCCATTGTAAAAGAAATTGTTGAGCAATATGGTTATCAACTCAAGTTCGAGCGTGGTGATGTGTTAAAAGGCTTACATGTTTGCATTATATTTGCCAATACCACCCCAGATGGTAGCGCCGTAACATAATCCCTTAATGGCGTACTAAAACCTTGCAACTTAACAATGAAAAATGCCAGATAAACTGACTTACTTGGCATTTTCATTAGCGGTAAAATTAACGCAATTCTACCGACTTAGCTAGCAGCATTATTTGACAGCATTAGTACTTTCAAAGATTTTGTCAGCAGACGCGGCGACAAAACCAGTATACAGGTCACCGTCAGCCATCGGATAACGACGGGAAAACTCATAGAAACAAGTTGGAATTTCAAGTTCGCCATCTGCAAAGCTGACCGCCATGCGATCTGCCATCGTTGATGACTGCTCTAATAGCACTTCAGCTGAACCTTTAATCTCACCACCAGCGGTGTTTAAGGTAAAGCCAGCAGCTTTTAGGGTTTCATTGACTGATTCAATGGTTTCAAAATCAGGCAGCTCATTAATGGAAACCGTAAAATGGTTAGCGCGATAACCAATGGCCGCAACCCAAGCTGCGTACTCGCTTTCTGCCAATAAGGTTTTGTAAGTGGCGATATCGACACGCCAATGACAGCCTGAATATAAAAAATTATCCGCAGTTGTCGCCGCAGCATCCACTTGATCAACTAAACCATGGATAATGCTTTGCACTTCAGGGCTAAATTCTTCCACTAACAGCTCAGAGATAAACACCTTAGGCTGATGCGGATCGGGATGCTCGAAATGCTTGGCAACCAACTTTTTCTGCTCAAAATGATAATCACCACTGGCAACATAACCAAGCGACTCAAAATGAGCCGCCAATACAGCAAGGTTAACTTTTTCAATATTAAAGGTACGCAGGGCAATATGATCGTTAATGATCGGTTTTCCCTGCCCTAACAGTTGCTGAATGTTTGCCGCCGAGGGCGTCATATTGATGTAGTCTTGCCATAAAGCGGCGAATAAAGTGTTAACGTCGGTATGCATAATAAAATCCTTCTTTAAAAAAAGGCAATGACCCAAAAGTCATTGCCTTCATTGCAATCTAGATCACTAGATAGATAAACCAGGGCTTAATGTCGCAGGCAAGCTAACACTATCCGCTTCCACAGAAGCCACAGGGTAAGCACAGTAATCAGCAGCATAAAATGCACTTGCACGATGATTACCTGATGCACCAACACCACCAAATGGTGCTGCGCCAGATGCACCAGTGATTTGCTTATTCCAGTTAACGATACCTGCACGAATACGGGCTAAGAAGTAATCGTAATCTTCGCGGCTATCCGCCAACAAACCAGCAGAAAGTCCATAACGCGTGTTGTTTGCCATCTCAATGGCATCATCAAAGGCTTGGTATCTAACTAATTGCAGCAATGGACCAAAGTATTCTTCATCAGGCAGCTCTGCAATTGCTGTCACATCAATTAACCCAGGAGACACTAGACCAGTCCCCGCTTCAACGTGAGTAAGCTCAATAAGCGATGTCGCACCTAATGCCAACAAGTTAGCCTGCGCGGCAACCATGCCTTTAGCTGCGGCTGCAGAAATCATCGAACCCATAAATGGCTGCGGCTGTGCATTCCAGCTAGCCACTTTGATTTGCTTAATCGCGGTAATAAGCTCAGCAATTAACGCATCACCTGCAGCGCCTTGCTGGATGTACAAACGACGTGCACAAGTACAACGTTGACCAGATGAGATATAAGCTGATTGAATAATATCGTGAACGGCCGCTTTAGTGTCTGTGACGTCTTTGATAATTAATGGATTATTACCCCCCATTTCAAGGGCTAAAATTTTGCCAGGATGCCCTGCATATTGCTGATGCAACAAGTGACCAGTACGAGAACTACCGGTAAAGAATAGTCCATCAATTTGCGGGTGCGAGGCCAATGCTTTACCGGTTTCAAGCTCGCCTTGAACCAAGTTAATCACACCTTGTGGCAAACCTGCTTTGTCCCAAAGTTTTAGCATTTCTTCAGCGACTTTCGGAGTTAGCTCTGATGGCTTAAACACCACGGTGTTACCCGCAAGTAAGGCTGGAACAATATGACCATTGGGTAAATGACCAGGGAAATTATAAGGGCCAAATACCGCAACAACGCCGTGCGGCTTATGACGTAAAACGGCGCGACCTGCAGGAATGTCATTAGTTTCTGTACCAGTACGCTTATCATGCGCTGCAGCTGATAAGCCAATTTTGCCTATCATAGCGCCCACTTCTGTGGCGGTTTCCCACTGAGGTTTACCGGTTTCTTGGGCTATCACTTCAGCAAGCTCAGCTTTGTGCGCTTCAAGTTCGCTGCGGTACGCTTCAACAATGGCTAAACGCGCCTCATAGCCAAGCATAAACCAGTCAAACTGCGCACTTCTTGCGGCATCAATGGCGCTATTAACTTGGGCTTCTGTCGCCGTTTTACCGCTCCAGATCACCTCACCATTTGCTGGGTTGAGTGATGTAATTTCATGACCTTCGCCATTAGACCATTGGCCTTTGATAAATTGTGTCATTTGCTGTTTCCTACAGTTCTAATACGCGAATTTGCTGGCCTTGCTCAACCATTAGCGCTTCAGCTAATTGTGGGCTTAAGGTGACGTTATCATGCTCTTGTGAAACTAAAATTCTTGCCGCTGTTGCGCGGTAATCCGCTAACAAGGTATTGGCGACAAGATATTGATGATCGGCATGAGGCATCTTTCCAATAGTGACCGTAAGTAGACGGCTTTGACTCACGGCGCGGATGTCGCTTAGCGCACACTCCACTGTTGGACCACCATCGAAAATATCGACGTAATTTCTAAATTTAAAGCCTTCAGCCTGCAATAACTTCAGCGCAGGTTTAGTATTTCTATGCACCTCGCCAATCACTTTTTGTGCTTTTTTTGGCAATAGGCATACATGTATCGGGCTTCTTGGCATCATTTCAGCCATAAAGGCCTTTTTACCTAACCCCGATAAATAATCGGCTTCGACAAAATCAATGCCTAAGAAATGATCTTGTAACCACTCATAAAAAGGTGAATCACCCTTTTCATCGCTTACGCCGCGCATTTCAGCAATTACAGTGCTGCCAAAACGTTGCTCATGTTGAGCGAGGAATAAAAAACGCGAGCGAGAAAGCATGCGGCCGTTATAGCCTCTGCGATATTCTTTATTTAAAAACAGCGTACATAACTCTGCAGCGCCAGTGTAGTCATGGCAAAGCGTCAGTGTTTCCACTTCGTTACGAACTGAGATTTGTTTAGAATGATAGACTTCAGTGCCTAAACGGTAATGATAAAAGGCATCTTCCATCCCGACAGCGGCTTCAATACCGCAGGTACCGACAACTTGATTGGTTTTTAAATCTTCAAGCACCATCAAATAACCTTCATCGAAAGGTTTCTCAACTTGCTTGGAAAAAGAAGCTTCAGCTCTAGCGATTTTAGAGCGTAATAGCTCTTCGTTGACTGGCAGGGAAGTGAACCCATGACCCGATTCAACGGCGACCTTGTAAAGTGCTTCGTAATCACTGCCACGAATCGGTCGTATGATTAGCATCTGACTCTCCTTGATAATCCAGTAATAAAAAGTCACCAACAAACAGACTTTTCATTACCGATAACCCAATAAAAAAGCGCAAGGTTTTACCCTTACGCTTTACTTATCTATTAACCTGCAACCACTTTAGCTACAGCACGTTCGAAACGTGCTAAACCTTCAGCGATATCAGCTTCTGGGATAACAAGAGATGGAGCAAAACGCACGACGTTAGCGCCAGCAATCAAGCTCATTAAGCCTTCTGCAACCGATGCAACTAAGAAGTCACGGCTACGGCCTGCATATTGCTCGTTAAGTACTGCGCCTAATAACATGCCTTTACCACGCACTTCTGAGAACACATTATATTTGGCATTGATTGCCGCTAAACCATCACGGAATAACTGTTCGCGATGCTTAACACCATTCAGTACTTCAGGCGTATTCACCACATCCATAACAGCATTACCAATAGCGCACGCTAATGGGTTGCCGCCATAAGTCGAACCATGAGTACCAATTTTAAGATGTACGGCAATTTTAGCAGTGGTTAGCATTGCAGCAATTGGGAAACCGCCGCCTAGGGCTTTGGCGCTGGTTAAAATATCAGGCACAATATCGGTGCCCATGTAGGCAAATAACTCACCGGTACGGCCAACACCTGTTTGCACTTCATCAAAAATAACTAATGCGTCATGCTTATCAGCAAGTGCGCGCACAGCTTTTAAGAATTCTGGGTCACCATTGATAATACCGCCTTCACCTTGAAGTGGTTCAAGCATGATGGCACAAGTGTTATCAGAAATTACCGCTTCTAGAGCGGCAATATCATTAAATGGTACATGAGTAACGCTTTGTGGTTTAGGCCCGAAACCATCAGAGTAAGCCGCTTGACCACCCACAGTAACAGTAAAGAAGGTACGACCATGGAATGCTTTATCAAAGGCGATGATTTGATCTTTTTGTGGGCCGTGATTATCTAATGCGTAACGACGGGCAAGTTTTAGTGCAGCTTCATTGGCTTCAGCACCTGAGTTAGCAAAGTAAACACGCTCAGCAAACGTGGCGTTAACCAGTTTCGTCGCCAGCTCTAATGCTGGCTCATTGGTCATTACGTTTGATAAATGCCACAGCTTTTCACCTTGTTCTTTTAGGGCGCCAACAAGTGCTGGGTGACAATGACCTAAACAATTCACTGCAATACCACCAGCAAAGTCAATAAACTCATTACCTTGTTGATCCCAAACTCGACTGCCTTCTCCGCGAACTGGGATTACGGCTGCTGGCGCATAGTTAGGCACCATGACTTCATCAAATTGGGCACGTGTTAAGTTCATTTCAACGCTCATTGCTTTTCGTTCCTTAAAGTTATTAGCGACACTTAAGTCACTCTATTCCGCTTGCTGTATTGATTTTGGTTTAAGTTGACTGCGGATGTTTGTATAGCTTGCAGGTCATTATTAGCTAAAACGTGATCAAAATACCAGTTTTTAGCGGTTAACTATTCATAACTTAAATGAATAATGCATAAAGAGTTAACAAACTTCACATACAAAGTGCTATTACAGCTTATTTTTAGCATAAATAGTCATAAAAAAAGTTATTTGGCCTCAAATAAGCTAGCTATTCATCATAAATGCATAACTAAACAAGATTTAGTCATACTTAAGGGGGATAAAGCCTGACTTTAAACTAAATTAAGCTTGCGGTAATTTTGCGATTTTAAACGGATCAGCTCTTGCTCGGTAAATTCATAATAATCAAATAACACTCGCTTCTCTTGCGGCTCAATTAAACGCGATTGCTCTAATATTAATACCTTGGCATAACAACTGGCTTTGGCAACGATAGCGCTTTCTGTGGAAAACTCGCTAAAGTGATAATTTAAATCGAGCTCTTTTAGCACTTGGGTTAGCTGGCTCTGGTTAAAATCCATTAAGTCCAATAATTGCCAATTAAGCTGCTCACCATAGGACATCACTTGCTCAAACACTTCCTCAGCTGGAAATGCTGAGGCCATTACCGCATCGTATAAGGTTTTATCCCCTTTGGCGCTGGTCTCACGTAGCCAGGTTCCCCATGTGTTTTCAAATTGTCTGGCGCTGGCATTTAATATAGTCGCTGCGCCTAATTGCTTCATCAAAGCTGCGCTATAAACCAATGCCACATCCTTTTGATGCAGCGCTGCCAATGCTTTGGCCGCTATGGCGGTGATCATGCTGTAACGCCATAACTTACGACTAGCCCAAATCAGGTTAGTATTGCCCGATGGCAGCCAATGCCGTAAACAAAAGTAAGGGATCACAGCTTGCAAATTTTCAATGCCAATATAATTAAGCACTAACTTGATGTCGGTTACTTTGACTTCTGATCGCTGCGGTCTGCGGTGACTCGAGGCTGGGCTATTGATTAAATTGATAAGATCGGTCGATAGCCAGCTGATATTTTCAACAAGCGATCGCACTCGGCGCAGATCAGGTTCTTTGTTAAGCAGTAAATCCAATAATAAAATATGGGACTCTTTTAAACCCGATTGCGCTAACATCTGCTGAGGTGAATTGAGCTGATGCTCAAGGGAGCTTATGACAGTGTTAGTCAATTGCTCTGATATGCGCTGTAACACCAACTGAGCCCGCGCTTGCTCTTCTAAACGTGCTTTAATGGCTAAACGTTCAACTTCAAGTTTATTGGCGTCATCTTCTAACTGCTTATCTAAGTCATCAAGCTGCGAGGGTAACTTTTCCTTACCCATAATCAGTTGCTTATACAGCCTGCGCTCAACTTCAATGACTTTTCCTGGCCTTACGCCACCTGCTACCGACACTGCCACAAATAAACTGCCTTTAATTCTGTGTTAGTTATATGAAAATTATATTTCAACTGCTGCTTATCGTTACAAATAAGGCCTCCAAATGGAAGCCTTATGGTTTAAATCAGCTTAAGTAAAACGCATCATTACTTTAGCTCTTGCTCAAACAATTTGTAGATACGACGATATTCATCTAACCAGCTTGATGCCTGTCTAAAGCCATGTGGCTCAACAGGGTAAATCGCGGTTTCAAACATCGGCTTTTCTAACTCAATCAAGCGTTGTACTAAGCGCACACTATCTTGGAAGAACACATTGTCATCGAGCACACCGCTCATGATCAGCAATGGTTTTTGTAAACCCTGTGCGTGTTCAATTGGTGAACTCTTTTCATAGGCAATGGGGTCAACATCTGGGGTATTTAAGATGTTAGAGGTATATGGCGCATTATAATGCGCCCAATCGGTGACCGGACGAAGTGCTGCGCCCGCTTGGAATAACTCAGGCTCATTAAATAACGCCATGAACGTTAAGAAGCCGCCATAAGAGCCGCCATAGGTACCTACTTTAGCGCCGTCAACATGACTGTTAGCCGCCATCCAGCTAACGCCGTCTTTTAAATCTTCAACTTCAGGATGACCCATATTGCGATACACAGCGGTGCGCCAATCGCGGCCATAACCTTTAGAACCACGGTAATCCATATCCATGACGACATAACCCTGTTGTGTTAATAAGTTATGGAACATGAACTCTCTGAAATAGCCAGAAAAACCATTATGGGCATTTTGCAGGTAACCCGCACCATGGTTAAAAATTACTGCAGGATATTTTTCAGCATTATTAGCATCATAGCCCTGAGGTAAATAGACTCTAGCGTAAATGTCTTTCGCACCATGAGTTGATGGTACTTTTACTACTTGAGGGGCTTGCCATGCATAATCTGCAAACGCTTTACTGGTGTAATGAGTTAACTGCTTAAGCTCGCCGCCAATTGGCTGCACATACAGCTCATTAGGTTGGGTGGCTGTTGATGCCGTTAATAGCAACGATTGACCATTAGGGCTTAACTCATAATCAAGGGTACCTGTCCACTGGGTCAGCTGCTCAGTTTTACCGCTAGCAATCTCAACCCGATAAACATTATAAGTTCCAGGGTGGTCTTTGTTAGCACGATAATAAAGATGCGTCGCATCGGGTGATAAGGTCACTTGATCAACCACATATTCGCCATTGGTAAGTGCGCTGGTCTTGCCATTTTCACCTTTAACATAAAGCTGTGAATAACCAGACTCTTCAGATAAGTAATAGAATGACTCAGATGTTCCCACCCAACCAAATTGATTAAAGGTGTAGTTAACCCAAGCATCATCATGTAAACGGTGCTCTGTTTTTAGCTTGCCGGTTTCAAGGTTGACACTGGCGATCCAGCGATCTTTATTATCAACCGCTTCAATCATAACCAGCAATTTATTTTCAGATTCATGCCACTGCATCGGACTTTGACTCCAAGTCCAATCTTGCATCAGTTGCAATACCCGTGGCGATTTTTCGCTGTTATAACGCTCGCCTTTGGCTTTGGCATTTTCAGCTTTTACACTGGCTAACACGTCGGCATCGTAACCATCAAGACCTTCAATAGTGATATCTTTCTTAACGTGATCGACCAAGTCTAGGACCACCAATCGTTCACCTGGGTAACTGTCTTCAGCCACACGCGCCCTTGCAGGTACTGCATCAACATAGCCATCTTTACCTAGATAATTTGGCATGATGTCGTGCTCGCTGCGCCAGCTATAGTCTTTATCAACTAAGTTAACCACTAAGTAACGGCCATCAGCGGAAAGACTCATATCAGAGACTTTTTCATCATCGCCTAAATACCAAGTTTTAGCCGCAAAAGTCGGGTCTTGCGCCGCTAACTCCTCGGCATATTCAGCGCGGGTTTTACTCTTGTTATGCTGCAAAGCAACATAGGCAATCAAACGATGCTGTTGTTTGGCAATGTAAGATTCTGGATCGCTAACCCCTTTAGGGGCATTGGCCATTTGCACATCTGCTAGCTGCTCAGTTAACCCAGTCTGCAGATGTATCTTGAAGACACTATTACCTTGAAAATAGGCTAAGTCGCCGCTACTAAGAAACTTAACCTCATCAATTGCAGTATTCACGCGGGTAAGCTGTTTTACGTCCCCTGACGCTAATTGCTTAACGAATATATTACCCTGATAGATATAGGCTTTTTGCGATTTATCTGCACTCAACACACCGTGCTTTTGATCAGTTAAATGCAACTGATTCAAGCTAATAAGACTTGCCTGAGTTTGACTCACGCCTTGCTGATAAACCTCAGCAATTGGCGCCTGATGTGCTTGTCGATTAAAATAAATTGACTGACTATCATCGCCCCAATAAGCATTTTTAGCTAACACACCCATCCAATCAGGGTTGGCCATGATCTGATTTAAGGTTAAAGGCTGTTCAACTTGAGGAGGTGTCGCAAGCGGCACTGTGTAACTTGAAGCTGCGTTAGAAATGCTTGGGGTGTTATTGCTAGTTGCGGTCGCGCTGCAACCAGAAATGATCGCTAAAGAAAGCGCACTAAGCGCAGTATTGCGCAGTAGCCTTGTCATATTGAATCCTTTGTCATCAAAGATGTTTGGTATATTCTCGCCTAAACGTTAACCACTGTTTGGCAAGTGCTTTTATTATTGCTCTTTTATATCATAAAAAAGGAGTAAACTTGTGAGCTTTTTTGGTCAAAGTTGTAACGGAAATTATTGATTATTGGAGAGGAAAGTAAGGTTAGCCGTTTAGAAGATGATAAAGGGATCCAAATGCGACTCATTGGCCCCAAATGAGCAAGTTAATAATTTAAAAAATTCTGTAGTAACTCAAGACCTTGTTCGGTCAAAATAGCTTCTGGATGAAATTGCACCCCAAATATAGGCAAACTATTATGGCGCATCGCCATGATCTCACGGCCATGAATTGGATCATCAAACCATGCATCAAGTTGAAAACCATCAGGTAAACTTTCAACTAGTAAAGAATGATAACGGGTAACTGTAAGTGGCTGATTAAGCTGTTTAAACAAGCCAGCTTCATGGTGATTTATCTTGCTGGTTTTACCATGCATCACTCTTTTAGCACGAACAACATTAGCGCCGAACACCTGTGCAATGGCTTGATGACCTAGACATACCCCTAAAATTGGCAGTTTACCGGCAAAGTATTCGATTGCTTGTAATGAGATCCCCGCTTCATTAGGCGAGCAAGGGCCTGGAGAAATAACCAAATGAGTTGGATTTAAGGCTTGGATTTCTGCAATGCTGATCTCGTCATTACGCTTTACCATAATCTCAAAACCTAGCTGCTGAAAATATTGCACTAAGTTAAAAGTAAACGAATCGTAGTTATCAATCATTAACAGCATTAAGGACCCTAAGTACAAGATTGCTTTATAAGAATAATTAATCAGGAAAGCTAAAATACCTGAATGGTGGCGGATAATAGCATAGCTTTGCTCAGTGCTTAAGCGTTTAGACCTATCGCTGGTTTTGTTGACTGTAACGTTTAATTGCTAGGTTATACTATAGCTCTATATCAGTGGCTCCTACCGCCATCTTAGGAAGGTAAACTATGGGAATGCAATTTTTAAATACACAAGTTTCAGGAACACAAGTCACACAGGTGGGAAATGTCAGTCTTTATTTTATTGGTGATATTTATGGTCGCTTAGACAAGTTAACCGATTTATTAGCCGAAATTGATTTTGATATCGATGATCCACAATCGAGTATTCAATTTGTTAAGTTAGTTTTTTGTGGCAACTTAATTGCGTCACACCAGCCTGCTCAAACCGATGCAGCCGCTATTGAGCACATCGCCTTACTCAACTTTATAAAACGGCTGGTTGATGAAGGTTATGCTTATTGTTTGCTTGGCATAAATGAGTTTAACGCCATAGGTTGGAGTAAACACCACCCGATCACAGACGAGCCTTTAGTTAGCGCGAGCAAGCTAGCACTCAATTCAGATAGCCTAAGCCAACAAGGCCCCTTTTTCCTATCGTTATTTGATCCCGCTGACGAATCAATTTATCAATGGATAGATTGGTTTATGTCATTGCCACTGTTTTTGGATTTTGGTCATATTCGCGCAGTGCATGCTTGTTGGGATCCACAAACAATCACAGCGTTAGCGCCGTATATAGAGCCAAGTCATGCTTTATCACAGCAATATTGGCCCTGCGCGTTTGATAAAGATCACTCGCTCAATCATGCACTAAATATTATTTTGAATTACCCAACATTTGAGTTAACCGAGCAACACCCTCACTATCTGTTAACAGTTCCGGTAATAGTGGCTCATTATCCCTTAGACAGTTTCCCAGATATTCAAAATGAATACCTGGCTTGTGTTAATTACAACGCAGCGGTTGCCAACTACCCACTCGTGAGTTTTGCTTGGCATCAAGGTCGCAAAAAACAGCTTGAGGACGCCTGCGTATCTGATAATGCACAACTCAGCCTTGGCGAGTTTTGTTTTATTGACCAACCCACCCCAGAAGAACAGATTGCCAGTGGTGTTGAAGCATTGTTAGCGATGATGATAAAGCAACTGCCTAAGGTGGATATAAGCCCTGAAGCCTTATGCCAATTTCAACAGCAAGTGGATCTTTGCCTATGGCAAGACTGGGACCCTAGTGAGCAATTTCCTAATGCTCGCTATCGAAATCAGTACCAAACCTTTATCGAACCAATCGCCCAATTAGCATTAGCCATGGATAGCGAGCAGCTCTGTGCTTATCTGGCTATTTTGGCGCGATACCAGCTAGAAATTGAAAATGATAATTTGGAAAACCGTTGTTTAAAAGTCGCTTTCAAACTAACAAGATTAGCAGCCCATGCGCTTAAGCACTAGGACAGTTCAGTGGAGTGGAAGTAAAACTAGCAAGATAAGTTTAAGATGTTACTGAGACTTCAATAGCTGCACACTATGCCACTCAGTAAATAACAGACAATAAAAAACCAGTTACTAATCTAGGACTAATAACTGGTTTTTTTATGATTTGAGCCGACTATTTAACAACCGTTAAATGAGCACGTCCTTTAGTTTTTTCAGAATCACCAGTTGGCTTTTCTTCAGTTGATACAGCAGTGTCAACAGTAGCATCTACGGTCGATTCTACTGTAGAAAATGCTCTTGTAGCAGGTGATAAATCTTCAGATTCATCTTCTGCCATATAAGCATCTTCCATATCAAACACGGTACCAGCACCATTTTCACGGGCATAAATTGCCACGATAGCAGCCATCGGTAAAACGACTTGCTGCGGTACACCACCAAAACGAGCATTAAACTCGACAAATTCATTGGTCATTTGCAAATTTCCCACAGCACCGCCAGCTATGTTAAGTACGATTTGACCGTCTTTAACAAACTCTTGAGGTACTTGAGTCCCTTTCACAAATGCATCCACGACAACATGTGGGGTAAAGTGATTATCCATCAACCACTCATAGTAAGCCCGCAACAAATATGGACGATTAGGGGTAATTGCTTTCATTACATGCCCATGCGCATTTCGCGCTCAACCTCAGTTAACGATGCTTTAAATGATTCACGTTCAAAAATACGTGTCATGTAAGCATGGATATCTTTAGAAGTACGGGCATCAAGGTTAATACCTAGTTCAGGTAAACGCCATAATAGCGGCCCTAAGTAACAATCAGAAAGACCAAATTCTTCGCTCATAAAGTATGGCATTTCAGCAAATACTGGCGCTAAAGCAACCAAGCTATCAGTTAACTCTTTACGAGCAGCATCAGCTTTGTCGCCACGGCGAATACGGGCAACCAAATCATACCAGTCAGTATCAATACGGTGCATCATTAGACGACTTTGTCCGCGAGCAACTGGATATACTGGCATCAATGGTGGATGTGGAAAGCGTTCATCCAGGTATTCCATGATAATGCGAGACTCATACAATACTAATTCACGATCAACTAAAGTCGGAACTGAGTTGTAAGGATTTACGTCAAGTAACTCCTGAGGCTTCTCGCTAGGGTCTACCTGTAATACATCAACAGTTACCCCTTTCTCAGCCAGTACGATACGTACTTGGTGGCTATATAAATCATCGGCACCTGAAAACAGTGTCATGATAGAGCGTTTGTTGGCAGCTACAGCCATTGATATCCTCCAGAAACGGAAAAAACAAAACAAACGAGGGGCTAAGCCCCTCGTTTAGAGTATGCGAATAATGTATTTTACCCGTTATTCGTGTCTAGTGCACATCTTTCCAGTATTCTTTCTTCAACAAATAGGCAATGATAAAGAAAAAGAATAGAAATCCGAGTACCCACCAGCCTAAAGCTTCACGTTCAAGCTTCACTGGATCGGCTGAATATACAAGGAAACCGGTGATATCTCGCACCGCTTGATCGTACTCTTCTGCGTTCATAGAGCCACCAGTCGCAACTAGCGTTCCATCTTCTTGTTTTACAGAAATACCTTGTAAATCTTCAAGAACATGGGGCATACCCACCAATGGGAAAACAGTATTGTTTACCCCAAATGGACGACTTTCATCTTTATAAAAGCCTTTAAGGTATGAATAAACCCAATCGGCACCACGCACGCGAGCCACTAAAGTTAAGTCTGGTGGCGCTGCACCAAACCACTTAGCTGCGTCAGCTTCAGGGATAGAGTTTTCCATTAGCTCACCCACTTTAGCATCGGTGAACATATACTTGTTACGCATGTCATCAACTGAAATACCTAAATCTTCAGCAACACGGCCATAGCGTTGGTACTGGGTACTATGACAACCTGAACAGTATTGTTGAAATAAGTCTAAACCACGCTCTAATGACTCATTGTCATGTAGGTTGATTTCCGGATCAGGACTCTTAACAAATTCATTGTTGCCACCAGCCGCTATTGCTAGCGTTGGTAACAATGTAACTAATGCGATTAATAGCTTTTTCATTAGTGCGTCACCCTCGTAGGAACTGGTTTTGTCTTTTCGTTTTTACTGTAAACCCACAGCGCCACGAAGAAGGCAAAATAAGTAAGTGTAAAGATACGCGCTGCAATAGTTAATGTAGGCGTAGCTGGAACCGCACCTAAATAACCTAGGATCAAGAATGAAACGGTAAACTGCGCAATGTTAATCTTATGAACAAGTCCACGATAACGAATCGACTTCACTTTACAGCGATCTAACCAAGGTAATACGAACAGTACCGCAATCGCGAGCCCCATACCGACAACACCTAAAAGCTTGTCAGGAATAGCACGCAAAATTGCATAGAATGGCGTGAAATACCATACTGGAGCGATATGCTCAGGGGTTTTCATTGGGTTAGCCGCTTCAAAGTTTGGCTTTTCAAGGAAGTAACCGCCACCTTCAGGCATAAAGAACAACACGTAACAGAAGACGATTAAGAAACCGGCGACGCCCATGATATCTTTTACTGTGTAATAAGGGTGGAAAGGGATAGCATCAACTGGCCAGCCATTTTCATCTTTATTCTTTTTAACTTCGACACCGTCAGGGTTGTTTGAGCCTACTTCGTGTAAAGCAATCAAGTGAAGGAAAACTAATACAACTAAAACTAGAGGCAGTGCAATAACATGTAATGCAAAGAAACGGTTTAGTGTCGCACCAGAAACAACATAGTCACCACGGATCCACAATGTGAGGTCATCACCAATAAATGGAATCGCACCAAATAATGAGATAATAACCTGTGCACCCCAGTAAGACATTTGTCCCCAAGGTAGCAAGTAACCCATGAAGGCTTCAGCCATTAGCACGAGGAAAATCAACATACCAAATAACCAAAGTAGCTCTCTAGGTTTTTGATAAGAACCGTAGATTAAGCCACGGAACATATGCAGATAAACCACCACGAAGAATGCCGATGCGCCCGTGGAGTGCATATAACGAAGTAACCAGCCGTACTCTACATCACGCATGATGTATTCAACTGAAGCAAAAGCGCCTTCAGCTGTTGGTACGTAGTTCATGGTTAACCAAATGCCCGTTAATAGCTGGTTAACTAAAACAAGTAATGCTAATGAACCAAAGAAATACCAAAAGTTAAAGTTCTTTGGTGTTGGATATTGACCAACATGGCGATTATAGGTCGCCGTCATTGGGATGCGAGCATCAATCCAATCAACGATATTCTTAACCATTATGCAGCTCCTGTGTCGACACCAATGAGTACAGTTCCATCATCGACATATTGATGCGGAGGTACAACTAGGTTCAATGGTGCTGGTACGCCCTGGAATACACGTCCAGCCATATCAAACTTAGAGCCATGACATGGACAGAAGAAACCAGCAGATACACCTTCTACTTGCTCACCAAAGCTATCTGGTAAATAAGTTGGTGAACAACCTAAATGTGTACAAATCCCGACAGCAATAAAGAACTCAGGCTTAATTGAACGTGCAGGATTAGCTGCATACGCGGGCTGTTGTAATTCTTCTGAAGCAGGATCGCGTAATTGACCATCTAATGAACTTAACTCATTTAAAATGGTTTCGGTACGACGAACAACCCATACAGGTTTACCACGCCATTCAACTCGAATTAATTGACCTGGTTCTACTTTACTAATGTTAACTTCTACCGGTGCACCTGCAGCTTTCGCTTTAGCGCTCGGATTCCATGACTTAATAAAAGGCACCGCTACAGCGACGGCACCAGCTCCACCAACTACGGCGGTTGCGGCTGTCAGGAATCTGCGGCGTCCGGTATCGACTGGCGCTTTGCTCATCCACTTATCTCCCAGAGGGTGTTGGAATTCTTATATTTTAATAACTTAGCAACATTAGAATCACTAACGGCTAAATCTATACTTTGAGGCGGGGCTCATTATAGCGAAAAATTAGAACCAGATCATAGTAATTCACACAACTAAGTTACGGGATTTGCGTGTTTTTTTTGCGATGAGCAAAAAATAAGCTACCGATTTGTTCAGTTGTTATGAAGATAAGAACAAACAAAATAGTTAAATTGCTGTAAATAAACAATATTTAATGAAACATACGCTATCTAAATTAGTCACAGCTGATTAATGGTATCAACTGGCAGAAATTCAATTTATTTCGCTGCACAATCTCAAAACGCAAAAAACCCGGTATAAACCGGGTTTTTAATTAACGCTAAATTTCAATTAATGAAATGTTGGCTTATTTACCATCGATAGATTTCATGTATTTGAAGAAATCACTGTCAGGTTCTAAAACCATAACATCACTATTGCCAGCGAAACTCGCCTTGTAAGCTTCAAGACTTCTTAAGAAACCATAAAACTCAGCATCTTTGTTATAAGCATCAGCATAAATCTTCGCAGATAATGCATCACCTTCACCACGAACCGTTAATGCTTTACGTTCTGCTTCAGCCACTTTAACTGTCACGTTAGCATCAATAGTTGCACGGATGATTTCAGATTGCTCTTTACCCTGTGCACGATGCTCTTTTGCTACAGCTTGACGTTCAGCACGCATACGCTGGAAGATACTGCTACTTACGTTGGCAGGTAAGTTGATTTGCTTAACGCGCACATCAACCACATCGATACCAAGATCTTGTGAGCTTTCAGATGCGTTTTCAAGTGCATTAATCTGCAACTCATCACGTTCACCTGAAACAATTTCTTTAATAGTACGACGACCAAACTCTGTGCGTAAGTCATTGTTGATTTTACGCTGTAACAGGCTTTCAGCTGTTGCAACATTACCGCCACCAGTGGACAGGTAAAACTTTTCAAAATCGCTAATACGCCACTTAACATAAGAGTCAACCATAAGGTCTTTTTTCTCTGAAGTAACAAAACGATCTGCAGCGCCATCTAAGGTCTGAATTCGCGCATCTAGATATTTTACTTTATCTATTGCTGGAATTTTAAAGTGTAAACCTGGTGCAAATACACGCGTGACAGGTTGACCTTCAACGTTATCTTTTAAGATCTCACCAAAGCGAGAAACGATAGCACGTTCACCTTCGTTAACGACCATAACAGATGAAAAACCAACACCTAAAATGATTACCAGAACAATCAGTCCTATTCTACCCATGAGTTAGTCCCTCCCTTGGCGTGAACGAGACTCACGAGTCTGACGTCCATCAACTGGCATAGAAGACGTAAGCGAATTATTTGAAGGCGTGTTCACATGCGTTTCAACAACTGGCTCTGCAGGCATAGTTTTAGCTTGATTACCCATCATTTTGTCTAATGGTAAATACATTAAATTACCATTGTTTTTAGTATCAATTAGTACCTTGTTAGTATCTGCCATGACCTCTTGCATCGCATTAAGGTATAAACGTTTACGGGTCACTTCTGGTGCCATTTGATACTCAGGCAAAAGTTTTTCGAAACGAGCAACCTTACCTTGAGCTTCTAAGACTTCACGTTGCTTATACGCGCTAGCCTGTTGCGCCATACGCTCAACCTGACCACGTGCTTTAGGCTCAATTTCACGCGCATAAGCTTCTGCTTCGCGAATGAAACGCTGTTCATCTTCTTGTGCAGAAATAGCATCATCAAATGCATCTTTCACTTCTTCAGGCGGACGCGCTGGTAAGAAGTTGACATCTTGAATTGATAAACCAAGCTTATACGGCTCAAGAATACGCTCAAGTTCAGCCCAAGTATCACGACGAATAGCATCACGACCAGTAGTCAAAATGTCATCCATAGTGTTATGCCCAATCACATAACGAAGCGCACTGTCTGTTGCTTCACTCAAACTCTCATTTGCATCAACTGCACTAAACAAGTAAGAATAAGCATCATCCACTCGATACTGAACATCAAGTTCCACTTTCACTAAGTTTTCATCAGCCGTTAACATGCTGCCTGATGCAGGAATAGAGCGCACTGCTTTAATGTTTACCGGAAACACTTCATCAATAAAAGTTGCTTTCCAATGTAAACCAGGACCAACTTCACCAGAATGCTGACCAAAACGTAAGGTTACGCCTCGCTCTGCCTCTTTAATGGTATAAAAGCCTGAACCACCCCAAATAATTAAACCAATCACCAAAACTACAATAAGGCTCATTGGGTTAAAAGAAGGGCTAGAAGATCCACCTGAACCACCTTTACCACCGCCGAAGCGCTTTGAAAGGTTACGAAATACTTCGTCTAGATCTGGTGGGCCTTTGTCGTTACTGTTTTTGTTTCCCCAAGGGTCTTTTCCCTTGTTACCGGGCTCATTCCAAGCCATTTAGCACTCCATAAGTGGATGAAATAAATGATATTAGCAAATAACGTCTACGTCTGATTCTTCAGAAGAATCCTCAAATATAAACGTCTCTAATTCGCCTTGACTCTGTTTTGTTAATCGGCGCCAATTGGCATCCGATAAACGAACAGACAAAATACAGTTCCCCAGATCGTCGTACTCTTTCTGCTGTATCGCGTCCAGTCGATAAAACTGGCCAAGATAATGTCCAGCCGTAGCTGGAATTTTCAATGTCTGCTCTATAATGACTTCACCGATTAACTCGTTGATAGCCTGCAAGAGCAATTCAAATCCAATTTGTTTTTGTGCAGATACCCAGACTCGCTCTGGCTTACCTTCATCGTCGTAATCGATGCGAGGCACAAAATCTTCCAATAAGTCGATTTTATTACAAACGACCAATTGTGGAATAGTATCTGCTTCAATTTCTTCAAGCACATTTTGAACTTGATCGAAATTCTCCGTCATATTCTCATCAGCACAATCAACAATATGCAATAACAGATCAGCTTGACGTGTTTCTTGCAAGGTTGCTTTAAATGCTGCGACTAAGTCGTGAGGTAAATGACGAATAAACCCAACTGTATCAGCTAAAATAACTGCTCCGTCAGGTAAATTCAATTTACGCAGAGTAGGATCAAGTGTGGCGAACAATTGATCTGCGGCATAAACTTCTGAGGCGGTTAACGCATTAAACAAGGTCGATTTTCCCGCATTGGTGTAACCCACCAATGACACAGTGGATAAGTCACTGCGCTTTCGTGAACGTCGACTTTGTTCACGTTGTTTGTCTACTTTATCAAGTCGGCGATTAATACTTTTAATCCGTCCACGAAGTAAACGTCTATCGGTTTCGAGCTGGGTTTCACCCGGGCCACGCATACCAATACCACCTTTTTGTCTCTCCAAGTGAGTCCAACCACGAATAAGGCGCGTCGACATGTGGCGCAATTGCGCTAGCTCCACTTGCAACTTACCTTCGTGTGTTCTCGCTCTTTGAGCAAAAATATCTAAAATCAGCGTTGTTCTGTCTAACACTCGGCATTGACAGATCTGTTCTAAATTTCTTTCCTGAGCTGGACTCAGTGCATGATTAAAAATCACCACTTTAGCTTCTGTAGCTGCAACCATAGCTGCAAGCTCTTCTACTTTCCCGACCCAACAAAAAACTTTCGATCTGGTGAACGCCGACTTCCAGTAATAACACCAACAGAGCGTACTCCTGCTGATTCGACTAATAATTGTAACTCTGTAATGTCTTCTCTACGCTCGTCGTCAGAAAAGTCAATGTGAACAAGTACTGCGGTTTCACCCGCTTCATAGCGATCAAACAAGTAGTAAACTCCTTAAATATTATTCTGATGCAGGTGCTTCATCATTTGGGGTATAGCTCTGAGTACCTTGTGCAGCCACATTAAATGGGCGTGCTGGTACAACAGTTGAAATAGCGTGCTTGTAAACCATTTGGCTTACTGTATTTTTTAACAAGATAACGAATTGGTCGAATGACTCAACTTGACCTTGTAGTTTAATACCATTCACTAAATAGATAGAGACTGGTACACGTTCACGACGCAAAGCGTTTAAAAATGGGTCTTGTAAAGATTGCCCCTTAGCCATTTCAATTTCCTTTTTTTATTTTCAAAATAAATTTTTTGAATTTTTGAAGAATGTTTTATTGTTTAGTTTTAGTATTATACAGCAACAGCTAATTAGCTAGCTAGAATGTTGCATAAGTGTAACTAAATTTCCTTCGGCGCCACTTTCAAGCCAATGTAACTCGGGCCAACTTCTTAACCATGTTAATTGACGTTTGGCTAATTGCCTAGTGGCAGCGGTGCCTTTTTCTATTAAAGTCTCGTAGTCAAATTCACCATCGAGGTACTGCCAACACTGTCGGTAGCCGACACAACGCATAGATGGCATATCTAAATGTAAGTCTTTGCGATCTTTTAATCGTTGAACTTCGTCGATAAAACCATTTTGCATCATTAGTTTAAATCTTTTTGCGATCAATTCATGTAATACTTTTCTCTCATGTGGCGCTATCGCAAATTGCATCACATCATAGGGTAACGGCGCTGACTTTGTTGCCGTTAGCTCAGTCATCGATTTACCCGTAATTCTGTATACTTCTAGAGCGCGAGATAGCCGCTGGGGATCATTAGGATGAATTCTTGCCCCTGCTGTGGCATCAACTTGGCAAAGTTGTTGATGTAATGCATCCCAACCTTGCTCTTCTGCCTCTTGCATAATTTGCGCTCTGATCTGCTCATCTGCAGCAGGTAACGGTGACAAGCCTTCAAGCAATGCCTTAAAGTACATCATAGTCCCCCCTACCAATAAAGGGGTCTTACCACGATTAATTATATCTTCTATTTCAATTAATGCATCGCGACGAAAATCTGCCGCAGAGTAACTTTCACTGGGGTCGAGAATGTCAATTAAACGATGAGGCGCTAAGGCTAGCTCATCGGCATCAGGTTTGGCTGAGCCAATATCCATTTGACGATAGATTAATGCCGAATCAACAGAGATAATTTCACAATTATGCTGCTGGGCCATTTCAATTGCTAAAGCCGTTTTTCCTGAAGCGGTTGGCCCCATTAAAAACAATACTTTGGGCTGTTTGAGTTGGTTCACATTAATTCTCTTCTAACCAGGATTGCCATGGCAATGATTTCGCCTTTGATAACTGCATTTGCTGCTGCTCTGCGGTTAATTGGCTATATTGAAGCCACACTTCAGCTGCGGCTGAAAAATGATTTGCTTGCTGTTTTGCCATCCACAACGCCAACGCTTCATCCGATGGCTGCTCTAATTTAATCCAATCTAATAATTCTGGGATCAACACAGCTAATTGGGTATCTCTGAGATATGGGGGCACATTCTTAATTATCAACTGTTGGTAGCGGATTGAAAGGGTTAATCCTAACCTACGTAATAACTGCTCTCGCTCTTCAAGGATAATTTTCCAGTCAACATCGGCTTCAATTGAAACCGGCATTAATAATGGCTGACCCACAAGCCCTGTTGTTATTTTAGCCTGTATCTCTAATTTTGTAACAAAAATAGAAACTTGCGCGATATCAACTAATAAAATCTGCTGACCTGTAACCATCACCCAGAAGCGACCATCAACAATAGACGGCATAGTGATATGCGCAGACAGATTTGTCTCATTAATTTGCGTTAATGAAGAATTTCCAGCTTGGGTTTGCAGTAATTGTCCATAATTAGCGATAGCCGTTGGGGTTACTTCTACCGTGTCAGCTGTTCTACCACCGCTATAGGGATTATTGCCACTGCTTGTAGCTCCTGTGCTTCCGGTAGCTGCATTATGCTGTGGTTGATGGCTTTGGTGTTGATAGCCCTGCGCTGGCACCGACATGCTGCCAAAGCGGCTGCTCGATAACTCTCTAGGTTGATGTAATTGAGTGGCAGATCCCCGACTTTGCGGCATGTCTTGACTTACTTGCTGCCAATTGCTTATTTCTGCCTCTGATGAATGACCAATTTCCTCGCCAATACCAGTTTGCGCGCCTGTAGGTTTGTTAGCTATACCGAGATCTAATTCAGGTATTTGCGCTAAAACAGACTGCAATGCCTGTAAAATAAAGTCATGCACTAATCGGCTTTGATGAAAACGCACTTCATGCTTTGCTGGATGTACATTGACATCAACCTGATGCGGATCCAGCTCAAGCATCAACACATAACCCGGTTGATGCTGAACTTGAAACTGACCAAATGCCTGCTTTACCGCATGGTTAACTAATCGGTCTCGCACTAAACGGCCATTGACATAAAAATAGCAGCTATCAGTCGGTTGTAAGTCATTTGGTGACTGCAAATAACCCGATAATATCAAGCCATCATGCTGGCATTCTAGGTGCAGAGCATGCTCGGCAAAAGCCCGACCACAAATTTGCCCAAGACGCTGTTTGTATTGAATTTCAGTATTGGCCGCTCGATATTGACGCGCCAACTTACCATTATGGGTTAAGGTAAAATGCACATCGGTTCTGGCGATGGCAATGCGTTTTAACCATTCATCAATATGGGTGAATTCGGTTTTATCACTTTTCAAAAAGCGTCGTCTGGCAGGGGTATTAAAGAATAAATCCACCACTTCAATGGTAGTGCCCTTAGGGTGCGCAGCGGGCGTCACTTTAACGTCCATTTGCGAGCCTGCAGCGTAGGCTTGCCACGCTTCAGTTTGCTCAGCAGGTTTTGATGTTAGGCTTAAACGGGAGACAGAGCTAATACTGGCTAAGGCCTCGCCTCTAAAACCAAAACTTAAAATGGCTTCTAAGTCATCAAGGGAGTGTACTTTTGAGGTCGCGTGACGAGATAAGGCTAAGGCTAACTCTTCCTTTGAAATGCCTTTACCATTGTCCCTAATTTTAATGAGCTTACTGCCACCTTTGTCGATTTCGATATCCACCCGGGTTGCGCCAGCATCAAGGCTATTTTCAACCAACTCTTTAACTACAGATGCAGGACGCTCAACCACTTCGCCGGCAGCAATTTGGTTAGCAAGCTGTGGTGGTAAAATTTGAATAGCCATAATTTACGCTCTTGGAATAACCAGCTTTTGGCCTATCCGTAGGACATCTGATTTAAGGTTGTTGGTTTTTCGAATACTGGCTATGCTGACTTTATATCGCTGGGCAATAACCGATAAAGATTCGCCACTTCTTACTGTATGCTTAGTGTTACTCTGTTTCGCCAATAAGGTGCCTGAAGGTGGGTTAGCGGCAAAATATTTCAGCACACCTTTATGGATCGCATTAGCTAACTTTTGTTGATGGTTACCATTTAACAATAACCCTTCTTCTCTAGGGTTAGAGATAAAACCAGTTTCCACCAAAATAGAGGGAATATCAGTCGACTTTAAAACAGCAAAGCTCGCATGCTCTGGTTTACTCTTATGTAGTTTAGTCACTTTACCTAAACCTGATAATACATCACTGGCAATATGATGACTTTCAGCCAAAGAATGGTCCATCGACATATCGATTAGGGTCATCACAAGATACTGTTCACTATCGGAGTTTTGAATTATGTCTCCAACGCCACCTAATAGCTCGGAATGCTTTTCTTTATCCTCAAATACGCGACCAATCTCGGTATTGGCACGGCGCTTTGATAATACCCATACCGATGCCCCATTAGGTTGTGGTGACGTAAATGCATCTGCATGAATAGAAATCAGTAAATCAGCTCGACTATTTCTAGCCAGTTCCGAGCGTTGATTTAAATTGACAAAATAATCGCCAGTGCGGGTCATCACCGCTTTCATTCCTGGTGTTTTATTAATTTCTCGTGCAAGACGTTTGGAGATCTCAAGTACAATCTTTTTCTCATAGGTGCCTTTGGGGCCGATTGAACCAGGATCTTCGCCGCCATGGCCTGCATCGATAGCGACAATCACATCGGTAGAGCGCTTGCTAGTGTGCACCACCGACTGTACCGCTGCACTTTTACTGGCAGAGTTATCTAAATCGACCACTAAACGATTACCGTAAGGGGCTGTCGGTGTCAGGGCAAACAAATTCGGCTTTGCTGGTGAGTTTAAATCAAGCACCACACGTAAAGTGCCTTTTTTGGGAGGGGAACTAATACGCACTTTTTTGATCAACTTGCTGTCTTTAGCAATATCAGCAAGCTTCACATTGGTTGAAGCTTGTTTTAAGTCGATAACCAAACGCTGGGGGTTTGTTAGCACAAAATAGCTATAATCAGGTGCCGAAGACAAATCAAATACCACTCGGGTTGATTGCGGGGCATCCCAAATTCGCACACTTTCAAGTTTATTAGCTGCAACCTGTAAGGAGCAGAATAATAAAAATATGAAGATTATAAATCGTGTCATTTTTTCTAGGGTCATTATTATTTTAGTTAATTGACTTATGCTTACTAGCGTTTGTTTTTAAAGCTTATTATGAACTAATTAGTTATAAAGCTTAGCGACAAGCTGATTACCAGCTCCTGTCATGCCAGTGAGCTCCACCTGTCGTTGCTCTCCGTCATAGCTTAAATGAATGGCAACATCGGCTTCAGGTAATAAGCCATGCCCTCTATCTGGCCACTCGATAATACTAATAGTGTTATCAGTAAAGTAATCGCGGATCCCCATAAATTCAAGCTCTTCAGGATCAAGCAAACGATATAAGTCAAAATGATAAATTTGCATTCCCTTGAGCTCATAGGGCTCAACTAGGGTATAGGTTGGACTCTTTACATTGCCATCATGACCTAAACTTTGGATCAAACCACGGCTTAAGGTGGTTTTACCTGCACCGAGATCACCAGTTAAATAAATCACTAATGGGGCTGAAACCCACAAAGATAATTCAACACCAAGATCAATCGTTGCTTGCTCATCTTTAAGATATTTTTTAATCGAAGTCATGTTAACTTACCAGCACTTGGGAGATTAATCATATAAAACTGCAATATAGCTGAGAATACTAACCTCTTAGCCTATTGCGCTATTTGATGGCCTAAAAAAATAAAGCCAGCTTGATAGCTGGCTCTATATATAAATATTAACATAAAATTGACGCTGGAAAACCGGATTTTAGATATCTTCCATCCGTAATGCGCTATGTACCATACGTTTCTGCTGGGTTTTCTCCACTCGAACTAAATCTAATAAAGCATCTTTGATTTCAGTGACCTCAGTGCTGTTAGCGGTTTTTTCTAAAAAACCAATCAAACGGTTTTCTAAATCAAGATGCATCTCGAGTACATCATCTTCACTCATATTGGCTGCTAGAGTCGAGTCTTGGCAGCGTTTTTCAAAGTCTTCGAAGGTGATGTCTTTATACCAAGTTTCAAGCATACGCTTTGGTGCTTCATCAATATAATTTTCAATACTGTCATGCACATGCTGTTGGTGTTGCTGTAGATATTCCAACATCATTTTTACTCTTGTAGAGTCTGCATTGCGGTGTAGTCGGCCATAAAGCTGACCCATGTCTAAGCGTGACTTGGCAATGAACTCAAGCACTTCACTTAATTGTTGGATACGCATAATAAACACTCCATCTGTCACCGCCCTTTGGCGGTCAGTAAAAATAAGATTGTAAAAGCTTGTATTTATTATGGTTGAAAAAAAGTTGAGAATATTTGAGCGAGTTCATATTTTGCATATAAAAAACAAGTAATTTAGCAACAATGAAACAACACCCAGCTACAGCACCCTAAACAATGCATAAATATTGTGCAAGCGGGGGGGGGGTAAACCGAGACATTTTGAACGCAGGGAGAAACTGCAGCGACCTGTCTGTTCATAAAAAGTGGTTCGAACTGATGACCTATACCTTGCCAATTAAAAAGGTATCACTATTTCTAAAAGCACAACTGAGCTAAGAGTGGGTTTATTTTTATTTGAAAGGAATGATTTTCTTAAGATGAGAAATTGGAGCGACCTGTCTGTTCATAAAAAGTGGTTCGAACTGATGACCTATACCTTGGCAATAAAAAAGGTATCACTATTTCTAAAAGCACAACTGAGCTAAGAGTGGGTTTATTTTTTTATTTGAAAGGAATGATTTTCTTAAGATGAGAAATTGGAGCGACCTGTCTGTTCATCAAAAGTGGTTCGAACTGATGACCTATACCTTGGCAATAAAAAAGGTATCACTATTTCTAAAAGCACAACTGAGCTAAGAGTGGGTTTATTTTTTTATTTGAAAGGAATGATTTTCTTAAGATGAGAAATTGGAGCGACATATCAGGTTCGAACTGATGACCTATACCTTGGCAAGGTATCGCTCTACCAACTGAGCTAATGTCGCATATCAATTTTATTTTGAAGCTTTTGAAATTGGAGCGACATATCAGGTTCGAACTGATGACCTATACCTTGGCAAGGTATCGCTCTACCAACTGAGCTAATGTCGCATCTATTTGCTTTTTTAATTCACTTAGCAAGGTATCGTCTTTCAACCTGCCAACTGAGCTAATGTCGCATATCAAATCAATTTTAAAATTTGGAGCGACATATCAGGTTCGAACTGATGACCTATACCTTGGCAAGGTATCGCTCTACCAACTGAGCTAATGTCGCATCACTTAATGCTTTATCAAAACATTTGGCAAGGTATCGTTTGAACCAGAGCCAACTGAGCTAATGTCGCACATAAATTTTAATTTGAAAATTGGAGCGACATATCAGGTTCGAACTGATGACCTATACCTTGGCAAGGTATCGCTCTACCAACTGAGCTAATGTCGCATTTTGGTGTTTCAACTTTCAAACTTCAACCTCTTGCAGTAATGACTCTTACTGTAAAAAGTTGAGGCCGCATTATATGTAATATTCACTACACTGCAACCCTTATTTCAAAAAAAAAGTCTGATCGGTTAAATTTTAAATACTTCGCGGCGATAAAACTGCAATTCTTCGATAGATTCTTTGATATCTTCTAAAGCTTGGTGGGTATTCTTCTTAGTCAGCCCATCCATCACTTCCGGTTTCCAGCGCTTGGTAAGCTCTTTAATCGTACTGACATCAATATTGCGATAATGGAAGAACTCTTCCAGCTCCAACATGTACTTGTTCAAAAAGCGGCGATCTTGGCCAATGGTATTGCCACACATAGGTGACGCACCTTTTGGCACATACTGCTCTAAAAAGGCAATCGTCTGTCTAATGGCATCTTCTTCAGTGTATGAACTCGCCTTTACGCGATCAATTAAACCTGATTGTCCATGGTGAGTTTGATTCCATTCATCCATACCGGCTAACACTTCATCTGATTGATGAATCGCAACCACAGGGCCTTGGGCTAATACGTTTAACTCTTGATCTGTCACAATAGTGGCAATTTCAATTACACGATCGACGCTAGGTTCTAGACCCGTCATTTCTAAATCAACCCAAATTAGATTGCTTGAGTTTACAGCCATAATATCTGCCTTATTCTGTCAAAAGCCCATAATTCAGGCTTTTTTATTAAAGAGGGTGTATCATACTGTTTTTTTAAGCGACACAAAAACACCAAATTAATGAAGATTAGCCTGTGAGTAAAAAGAAACCACTTAGCCAAGGTCAAAAGCGCAGAATGCGCGACAATCAGAGTAAGCGCCTAAAACGCAAAGACACACAAGATTCTGCTAACGAGTTACAGGATAGTCTACTAGGGCCTGAACAGCAGGGTATTGTTATTTCACGTTTCGGTCAGCATGCTGATATTGAAACCGAAGATGGCACTGTCGCCCGTTGTAATATTCGCCGTAATATCACTAGCCTTGTAACCGGTGATAAAGTGCTAGTGCGCCTTGCCAATGAAACCGATCGTGGTATTGGGGGCATTGTTGAAGCGGTTCATCCACGGATTTCGTCGCTAACTCGTCCAGATTTATATGATGGCGTAAAAATCATTGCTGCCAATATTGATCAAATTTTGATTGTATCGTCGATTTTACCCAGCTTTACCACCCAAATTATTGACCGCTACTTGGTTGCCGCTGAAGACACCGATATTCCACCAGTCATCATTCTTAATAAAATGGATTTATTAACCGATGACAATCGTGAAGAAGTCGAAGTGGCATTAGAGCGTTACCGCCAGATTGGTTACCCCGTCTATATGGTCAGTAGCCATACTGGTGAAGGTGTTGATCAAATAAAAGCCTTACTTGCTGATAAAATTAGCGTATTTGCAGGGCAATCAGGTGTAGGTAAATCATCGCTGATTAATGCACTGATGCCTGATGCAGAGCTAGCAATTGGCGATGTATCCAATAACTCAGGCCTAGGTCAGCACACTACAACGACGGCAAAGTTACTTCACTTTCAAAGTGGCGGCGACTTAATTGACTCTCCAGGTGTACGAGAGTTTGCGCTATGGCACTTACCTGCCCCGCGCGTAGGCTGGTGCTTTATTGAATTTAGAGATTACATCGGTACCTGTAAGTTTAGAGACTGCAAACATGGTGATGATCCAGGTTGCGCCTTGCAAGCGGCGCTAGCTGATGGGAAAATAACCCAAGATAGATTTAGTAATTACCAGCGCATTATTGCCAGCCTAGATGAACAGCGACATGCTCGCCACTTCCGCGCCGCTGACGAGTAACGTCGCTGACGTACAAATATTAACTGTTATATTATAACAACCTCAACAACTCAAAAGGGTATTCAATTGGACTCTGTTAAAATTGCTTTGCAATACATCTTACCTAAACACTTACTTTCACGTCTTGTGGGTAAACTTGCTGCCGCTGAAGCTGGCGCAATCACCACTGCAGGTATTCGATGGTTCATCAAGCAGTATAAAATAGATATGTCTGAAGCGGCTCAAAGTGAACCTGAAGCCTATAAAACATTTAATGCCTTTTTTACCCGCGCATTAAAACCGGGTCTTCGCCCAATTGTTGAAGATGCGAAAACAGTCGCTCACCCTGTTGATGGCGCAGTAAGTCAATGTGGTCCAGTACAAGCTGGCAAAATTGTCCAAGCAAAAGGCCATGACTACACCACCTTAGCCCTGTTAGGCGGTCAGATTAAAGATGCTGAACGTTTTAATGATGGCGAGTTTGCAACGATTTATTTAGCACCCAAAGATTATCACCGAATTCACATGCCAATCACTGGCACCTTGTCGAAAATGACTTATATTCCTGGTGATTTGTTTTCGGTTAACCCGTTAACTGCGCAAAATGTACCAGGGCTATTTGCCCGTAACGAACGTGTTGTCGCTATTTTTGAAACTGAAGTAGGCCCACTTGCCATGGTATTAGTTGGCGCAACGATTGTGGCAAGTATTGAAACTGTTTGGGCAGGCACAGTGACCCCGCCTTGTGGTAAGCAAGTCTTCACATGGGATTACCCAACTGAAGGTCCTGAAGCACTGACGTTAGAAAAAGGCGCCGAAATGGGCCGCTTTAAGTTAGGCTCTACCGTAGTAATGTTATTTGCTCAAGACGCTATTGAAAGCTTTGCCGAAGGCGTTGAGCCAACGCAAACCACACGCATGGGTCAAGCCTTCGCTCATTTAAAGTAATCGTTATTGCCCACAACATGGTTAGTTGAACGAGTATGATGCCAACAGGCGCTTTCAAAGGATCGAATCCAAACTCAGGGTTAATTCAATTGCATATCGCAGTACTGCTATTTGGCGGTACTGCACTATTTTCTAAAATTATCCCCCTCAATGCGCTAGACATCACAGTACTGCGTTGTGTTATCGCCTTTTTTGCACTTGGCTGTATCGTCAAATTAAGCAAGAAAAAGCTACAATTACAGCAATTCAAACATTACTTAGTCGCCCTAGGCCTCGGTATTCTTGTTAGCTTGCATTGGGTGACCTATTTCGCCTCAATGCAACTGTCATCAGTTGCCATTGGCATGATTGCTTTTTTCACCTACCCCGTCATGACTGTGCTTATAGAGCCGCTAGTCAATAACACACGGCTTAAATTAGTGGATGTTATTTCAGGTTTAGTGGTATTAATCGGAGTGATGTTACTTATTCCCGAGGCCAACCTCGAAAATGATGTCACCTTAGGCATTGCTACAGGTATTTTATCTGCTGCGTTATTCACTGGCCGCAATTTGCTCCATAAACGCTACTTCAGTGGTTATAGCGGCCCTCAGGCTATGTTTTATCAAACATTCGTAGCTGTAGTCGTGTTAAGCCCGTGGTTAGAAGTGGAATTAGATACTATCAAGTCTGAAATGTGGACAACAATTGTCATTTTAGGGGTATTTTTTACCGCTGCCCCCCACGCCTTATTTGCCTCAGCGCTGCGTCAATTAAGCGCTAAAACTGTCGGACTCGTCTCATGTCTGCAGCCCTTTTATGGCACGGTATTAGCCTTGCTATTGTTAAATGAGCAAGTCAATGTCACTACCACTGTGGGAGGGTTGATTATCTTAGCCACCGCAATTTTCGAAACTCAGCAAAATCATAAAAAAAATAAAGCGTAAACTCAGGTTTTTGTTACCATTGTATTAGTCCCTCTTAAGTAATCATCCAACTATGATACGTATTGCGGTTTTATTGTTCTGTATTATTTCTTTTACTGCCTCTGCAACCTCTCCGCTGCAGTTAGACAAGCGCTTGGGCTTTGCTAAAAATACCAATACAATCGCGGTTGTGGACATTCCAACTCAAATAGACAATGTCCAGCAAAGTATCACAAGGCTGCGTAATGAAGCCCAAAGCTATGATGATCTTGAGTCGACAAGTGCTGGCACAATCAACAGCATTACTGCAAAAATCAATCAGCCCGCAGCGCCAATCATCATCAATGACGATGTTGATATTAGCCAACAAGCCTCAATGGCTTACTACCATTTATCAGAGCAAAAACAATCCGAAAATGATTTAAGCTTGCAGTTAGTTGAGCTTAATAAAAGACAAACAGCCTTACCCACCTTAATACGCCAAGCCAAAGAAGCCTTAAATCAGCATAAGCGTGCCCGACAAGCGCCTTTGGATACCCCTTTAGGCAAGCTGCAAAGCTTACAAGCTGAGTTACTTGAGCAACATATCGCAACCTTATCTTCTGAGCTCTCCAGTGGTCCTAAACAAAAACAAATCGTGCAACTGCAATTACAGCTTTTGCGCTTAGAGCATGCCCAGCAAGAGCGATTAATTGAGCAGTTAAACCAAAAAAACAATCAATATCGCCAACAAAAAGCCGCCAATACCATTGCCAACAACCTGATTGATGAGCAACAACTTGCCGATGAAGCCTCGCAAGAGATAAGCGCACAAAATCAGCAGTATGCTGACGAATTAATCCGTATAAATAATGCCATTTCAGACACCATCGAGTTGCAAGAAAAAGCAGAGAAACAATACCAATCCCATGCGCTACAGCTGGCTAATGTTGAGGAGCAAATCACCTGGGTAGAAACTAACTCTGCATTTGGCGACCGTTTTTTACAGATGCTGCAGTCCTTACCTAAGCCGACAAACCAAGATAAATTACTGGCATCCGTTGCTGACTCACGCCTAAAGCGTTATCAGGCTGAGCAACAAAAAGCGTTAAATAAGCAACAATTGAGCAATCAGAAGTATCTTAATAATACCCAAGTAAAATTACTTACCTCTCAGCAAAGCCTAATCGAACAAGTAGTACAAAGCTATGATGTATACCTCAATGAGCAAGCTAAACTGCGCAATAGTTATGAGCAGCTAACACAGATTTATCTTGATCTTAAAAACACCCTCAATGAACATTTATTTTGGGTTCCCAATGCGGCGGCAATATCCGGTTTGTGGCTTATTGACTTAAAGAATGCCACCGTATGGATGATGCAAACCCAACAAGGGCAACTGCTTAAACAAGCGTGGGCAGAGCAAAATATATATTGGGCTTGGTGGGTGATCACCTTGATATTGTGCTTAATGGCCCAGGATTTATTGACGCCTAAATTTAATAGAACCATTGAACATTATGGTCAATATGTGGGTAACGTAACCCAAGATAAATTCAAATACACCGCTAAAACCTTAGCGCTAAGTTTATGTTATTCGCTAGTAAAACCATTACCGGTACTACTTGCTGGATGGATTTTATTTGCCTCAGAACTGAACTTGGTGCATGCAATTGGGGTTGGCGTGTTATCTGTGGGTGGCAGCTACTTGGTGTACCGAGTCTTTGCATTACTTGCCTGTGATAATGGCATTTTAGTCTGTCACTTTAGAAGACCTGAAACCTTAATTAGGCGCCTTCAAGAAAAAACCCTGCGCTTTATTGTCTTAAGCTGGCCATTAATTGGCATTATCGGTTTTACTGAAGCCCTTGATAGCTCGCTTATTCGTAACAGTATTGGTCGTTTGGCATTTTTCTTATTCACCATCTCGCTATTGATGCTATATAAAGATTTATATGCCTTTATTAATGATTTTCGTGCCAACGCCAATGATGGCAAGAACATGAAATTACTCCATAAAGTCATTTGGGCATTTTTAATCACAGTGCCTTGCGCCAGCATTGTTTTCGCCCTAATAGGTTACTATTTTAGTGCCTTTCAAGTATTACTGCAGCTGCAATTAGCCTTATTGCTAGGCTTAGGCTTTTTATTGTTGTACCAACTACTAAAGCGTTGGATGCTAATCGAGCGCCGTTTAATTGCCTTTGATCGCGCTAAAACCAAACGAGCAGAAAGACTGGCGCAACGTGAGCGTGGCGAACTAAATAATACCCCCGATGTCTCTGAAAACTATGAAGAGCCCAAAGTCGACCTGGAAACTATCTCGAGTCAGTCGCTGGGGTTAGTACGTTCGCTACTGATTTTAGCCTTTTTTGCTAGTTTACTTGGGCTTATTTCTCAAACCCATACTGCACTGTTTTCTTTCCTTGATGGCATTACCTTATGGAGCACCCATTCGGTAGTTAACGGTATAGAGCAGCAAATTCCGATCACCTTAAAGTCAATTCTGTTTGCCTTTATCACCGTTGGCTTTTCCGCCATGATTGCTAAAAATCTGCCGGGTTTACTAGAGCTGACCATTTTACAACGATTAGAGCTATCGCCAGGTACAGGGTTTGCTATCACCACCGTAAGTAGTTACGTGGTGGTATTTCTTGGCATGTTAATCGGGTTTTCCACCGTCGGGGTTGAATGGTCGAAATTACAATGGCTTGTTGCAGCGCTATCGGTGGGCCTTGGTTTTGGCTTACAAGAAATTTTTGCTAACTTTATTTCTGGTTTGATTATCTTATTTGAAAAACCGATTCGAATAGGCGATACGGTGACCATTCGCGACTTAACCGGCACCGTCAGCAAAATTGAAATTCGAGCCACAACCATTGTCGATTGGGACAGAAAAGAGATTATTGTCCCCAATAAAGCCTTTATTACAGAACAACTGGTCAACTGGTCGTTATCTGATCCTATTACCCGAGTTATCGTTTATGTGTCAGTGCAGCGTGATGCAGATCCATCAAAAGTTGAAGCCTTACTCCATCAAGCAGTAAGAGAATGTGACTTATCATTGACCTTCCCTGAGCCTGAAGTCTGGTTTGCAGGTTTTGGCCAGCACACCCAAGATTATGAAGTCAGATCCTATGCTAAAGACATGAACGATCGTTGGCCCTTAAGGCATAACCTTCACAAACGTATTTGTAAAAAACTAAAAGAAAACCAAGTTGAATTGGCGTACCCACAAATGGAAATCCATATCAATAATGGTCAGAGTCGTGAATTTAATAAAATTATCAAAGGTTAAATAAATGCTGATTTTTGCTCACCGCGGTGCGAGTGGTTATGAAGTAGAAAACACCCTTGCGGCAATGGAAAAAGCACTGGCGTTAAAGGTTAGTGCCATTGAACTTGATGTTTATAATGTGGAAGGGCAACTGATTGTATTTCATGATCGCCGCCTAGAAACCAAAACCTCAGGACAAGGGTTAGTGCATCTAAGTAGCTTAGACACTATCAATAATGTGACTATTAAGCAGCATAAACTACCGACGCTATGGCAAGTCATGGGCCTGATTAAAGGTCGCTGTATTGTCAATATTGAGCTTAAAGGCTATCACACCGCCGCGCCTCTTATTGCTTGCTATAACGACATGATTGAGCAGCTTGGCTTTAGCCCAGATCAGCTACTGATCTCATCATTTAATCAGCCTTACTTACTCGAGGTTAAACAACATCTCCCCCATGCTAGAGTGGCACCCATTTTAGCGGGCGTGCCGCTAAACTATGCTGAATCAGTATCAGCCCTTGATGCCTATTCTATCCATGTTGATATACATTTTGTCACCCATAAAATGGTCAATGATGCCCATCAACGCGGCGCTAAAATTTATGTCTACACCGTCGATAATGCCGAAGACATTCAAGCTTTGAACGCCATTGGCGTAGATGGGATATTCAGTAACTATCCCGATAAAGCCGCCGCTGTAATCCAGCAATTAAATCAACAAGACACTGATTCTCAAGCAACTGACCACCATTTATGCTTTGGCTAAATACCCCCTAAAGCAACAGGCAAGTGACACCGTTAAACTTGCCTGTTTCGTTGCGCCCAAGCGCCAACAGCAAAAAATGCCACCAGTAGCAGTAACAGCATCCACTGCGAGGGCATCGATTTAAGTTGCCTCGCTAACCACGGGCTAACGCTGACAATCGCTAAGCCGTAACCAAAAGCATTCACCAGTACAAATACCCAAGTTCGGACAAAAAAGCCCTGACCCGATAACGCCTTGCGTAATACCCGATTAATATCGGTGGCAAACACCACAATACAACAGGCCACTAACGCAGTGGCAATTTCACTCATCCACGGATGAAGCATTGCGCCAAGTTTGGCGATAAATGCTATGATTTGACTCATTAACAACCTCAATTTAATCAGCTTACGGGGATTTTATGGCGCACAAGTTATTATTGTTAACCCAAGATAACGATAAATTTCGTCAATTATTAGCAGCTCATCACCTCAGGGATCTTACCATTCTTGGGGATGCACCCAGCAGTATCACTGAGGCTAACATCTGGTTTGCAGAGCCACATCTTGCGGCGCCATTACTTAACTTAGCTGGCAACTTAACTTGGATGCAATCCACTTTTGCTGGTGTTGATCGCCTAACAGGATCAAGACAAAGACGGGATTACGTCCTAACCAATATCAAAGGGATTTTTGGCCCTTTGATGAGTGAATATTTATTTGGTTATTTACTTGCCCACCAGCGAGAGCATGCAAAATATAAACAACAGCAGCAACATAAGCAATGGATCCCTGGTAGCTACAGAACCTTACAAGGCCAAGGCTTACTGTTACTCGGTACCGGCTCGATTGCCCAGCATATTGCTAAAACGGCGAAGCATTTCGGCATGACGGTTACCGGCCTGAGTCGTAGCGGCGAGCCAAAGGCGCATTTTGACCATGTTGATACTATTGAGCACTTAGCTAACTATTTGCCTAGTGCACACACCATCGCCAGTACGCTACCTAGCACCTTAGAAACTGAGAATCTATTAAGCAAAACCATGCTGGCATTACTACCTGATGAATGTGTGCTGTTCAACCTTGGCCGCGGAAATGTGCTCGATTTAGATGCCTTAGCTGCGCAATTACTTAATAAGTCACAACAAAACGCAATCCTTGATGTCTTTAATCAAGAGCCATTGCCCGCAGACCACCCTATTTGGCATTGCCCTAATGCCATTATCACCCCCCATATTGCCGCCCCAAGCTTTCCTGAACAAGTGGTAGAAGTGTTCGTTGAAAACTTCCATTTATGGACAACACAGCAACCTTTAAAGCATCTGGTCGATTTTTTTAAGGGCTATTAATCTTTATTATTAACCGCCAGCATAATGCCTAACAATTAAGTCATACTGTAATTTAAATCTCATGGATGAGCTGATATTGAATAAAAGTAACCCCCTCTGGAGTCTATATCCTCCCGACTTGAAAACCCTAAGACCTCTTCCTTTTAATCCAATTGATAACGCCGATATTGGCATTAAACTCCCATTGCAGCAGTAATTGTGAGCAAGTTAGCAATTTTTAATAACTAATATTCTTGGCACCAATTAAGAAATTGATAAAAAGTTATTAGCAATGAGAACGGTTTTCATTTAGAATTGCATTATGGTCAACGAGCGATCATCTCTTAGCCTTATGAATTGTCTAAGTTAAGATATGAATCAGATTAATTGAAGAGGCTTTATGTACGTTTGTCTTTGTCACGGAATTACTGATACCCAAATTAAAGAAGCGGTAAGCAAACATGGCGATAGCTCTTTAGCTGACGTTAAAAAACGCTTAGGTGTTGCTGATCAATGTGGTAAATGTGCACGTATGGCGAGCAACATTATTCAGGCTCAAGTTGACGTAGAACCTAAATTTTACGAAGTGGCGTAAGCTGTTGCTAAAAAGCAAGGCTAACTCAAGCCTTAAGTTCATCCTCAGGTTAAAATCAAATTCTCATAAAAAATGCTGCCCATTGGCAGCATTTTTTATGTCTTTCTTTTATGGCTATTCTGCTGCGCGATTAATAGCTTGATGGCTCAATGTCAGCATCCGTTTGCGCACCGAGCTCGATATCAACACTATCGACCCGTTGTAAACCACGAGGTAGTTTCGCGCCTCTACGGCCTCTCTCACCACGATAATGCTCAAGATCAGATGGTTTTAAAGTTAGCTTACGTTTACCAGCCCACAGGGTAACTGACGCCTCTTGTGGAATAACATCAAGATGGATCAATAGCTCTTCTCTGCTCTTAGCGCGATCCGTTGGGATACCAATGATCTTGTTACCCTTACCTTTCGATAACTGCGGCAAGGCATCAACATCAAAGATAAGCATTCGGCCTTCATTGGTTATCGCCATAATTGACTGAGGCACGCCTTTTTTAACCAATTTAGGCACTAAGGACTGCGCATTCGCAGGCAGGCTTAATAATGCTTTACCAGCCTTATTACGACTCACCATATCTGCATAAGAGCCGATAAAACCGTAACCGGCATCACTGGCTAATAAATAGCATTGTGAATCAACGCCCATCAACACATGGCGCATTACCGCCCCTGGCGCTAAATTAAAGCGTGTCGTGATTGGCTCACCCTGACTTCTAGCAGAAGGTAGCGTATGTGTATCGGTTGCAAACGCCCGCCCTGTCGAGTCGATAAACACTGATGGCTGATTACTCTTACCGCTGGCACTACATAAGAAGCTATCACCGGCTTTATAATTTAACCCTTCGCCATCAATATCATGACCTTTCGCGCAGCGTACCCAACCTTTGTCAGATAACACTACGGTCACTGACTCTGCTGGGGTCAACTCTTGCTCAGTTAAGGCTTTTGATTCAATACGCTCAATGATAGGCGAGCGGCGATCATCGCCATAGGTTTCACCATCTTGTATGAGCTCTTTTTTAACTAAGGTTTTTAAGCGGCGCTCAGAACCCAAAATAAGTTGCAGCTTATCGCGCTCTGCAGCTAACTCTTCTTGCTCACCTTTAATTTTAAATTCTTCAAGCTTGGCCAAATGACGTAACTTAAGCTCTAAAATCGCTTCGGCTTGCTTATCTGATAAATCAAACCGTGACATTAACTCTTTTTTCGGCTCATCATTGAAGCGAATGATCTCGATGACTTCATCAATATTTAAGAAGGCAATCATCAAAGCATCAAGAATATGCAGCCTTGCAAGTACCTTATCAAGACGGTATTGCAAACGACGGGTCACGGTTGAGATGCGGTAACTGAGCCACTCAGTTAGCATCTCTTTCAGGCCTTTAACCCTTGGGCGACCATCAAGGCCGAGCACATTTAAGTTAACTCGAAAGCTCTTTTCTAAATCCGTAGTGGCAAACAAATGCGCCATTAACTGATCGCAATCAACACGATTTGAGCGAGGCACAATGATTAATCGTACTGGGTTTTCGTGATCAGATTCATCACGTAAATCTGCCACCATCGGCAACTTTTTAGCCTGCATTTGGTTAGCAATTTGCTCTAAAATCTTGCCGCTACCAGCTTGATGTGGCAAACAAGTAATGACAATTTCGCCGCTATCAATCTCGTAAACCGCGCGCATTTTAATCGAGCCACGACCTGTTTCATAAATCTTGGCAATGTCTTTACTTGGGGTAATAATTTCAGCTTGGGTCGGATAATCTGGCCCTGGTACCAGCTCCATTAGGCGCTCAAGTTCCGCTTTAGGATTATCCAATAACTCCACACACGCAGACACTAATTCACGCACATTGTGTGGTGGGATATCGGTTGCCATACCCACGGCAATACCGGTAATACCGTTTAATAAAATATGCGGTAAGCGTGCAGGCAATGATTTCGGCTCTTTTAAAGTTCCGTCAAAGTTAACGCCCCATTCAACCGTGCCTTGGCCTAATTCAGATAAAAGCACTTCTGAAAATTTTGATAAGGTCGCTTCGGTATAACGCATGGCTGCGAATGACTTAGGGTCGTCTGGCGCCCCCCAGTTACCTTGACCTTTGACTAAGGGGTAACGATAGGAAAATGGCTGCGCCATTAATACCATAGCTTCATAACACGCACTGTCACCATGGGGATGGTATTTACCTAATACGTCACCCACGGTTCTAGCAGACTTTTTAGGCTTAGATTGAGCTGATAATCCAAGCTCGCTCATAGCGTAAATAATACGACGTTGAACAGGCTTTAAACCATCGCCAATATGTGGCAAAGCACGATCCATGATTACGTACATTGAATAGTTTAAATAAGCCTCTTCTGTAAAACGGCGTAGGGGCATTTGCTCTACACCATCAAGGCTTAATTCAATCGCATCACTCATTAGTTAATATTCCTGTGATTATTCTGGCGCTTTATAAAACAAGCGATATACATTGCCTTTTAGGTCATCAGAGATGAACACTGCACCATCGGGTGCATTTATCAGGTCATAAGGTCTAGCAACGGGAAACTCACCGTCTAAAAAGCTGACGACTCTTTCGCGCTTGATAATTTGGTCATCTTCAAGGGCTAACATCACCACCTGATAACCAATTTTACTTGAGCGATTCCACGAGCCATTTTCAGCAACAAATAATTGATGATGGTAACGCTCAGGAAAATTATCACCTTGATAAAAAAGTAGGCTGGTTGGTTTCACATGCGCTGGTAATTCAAATTCTGGTGTTGAAACATTGAGGTTGTCTGGTTTCTTAAAAGAAGGCTCAACAACATTGGTTCCATGAATATAGGGAAAACCAAAATGGCTACCCTTTACGTCTATGCGGTTTATTTCATCGGCTGGCATGGTATCACCCATCCAATTTCGGCCTTGATCAGCAAACCATAATTTAGCGCTGCTCGGCGACCAGTCAAAACCAATAACCCGCCTTAATCCTGATGCCACTTGTTCGGTGTCACCCGTCTTAATATCAATGGCTAACATGCTGCTAAATGGCGCTTCTGCTTCACACACATTACACGGAGAACCAATAGAGATATACAGTCGGCCATCGGGCCCAAACTTCATCCCACGAGCATGTTTGCGCTCAACACTTGGCAGCCCTGAGTACACCTCTTTGGGTCTACCAGGACGCCTAAGGCGGTCTTCAATATCTTGATAACGTAAAATACGGTCTTGATCAGCGACATACAAATCACCGTCATGAAACGCGATAGCTTCTGGGTACTCTAAGCCTTTACCAATTAGGTAGCGTTTGTTTACCTGACCATCGTTATCAGAGTCGACTAAAGCATAAATGGTGCCGCTCTTTTTTGAGCCGACAAACAAGGTGCCGTTAGTGCCCATTGCCATTTGTTTGGCATCACCTAAATCTGAGGCATACAGTGTCAGCCCAAATCCTTTAGTCACAGTAATCATCATGGTGTCGGCTGCAAAAGCTTTAACCACAGTCATTTGTGTTAAAGCAAGCACGGACAACGCCTTTAACGCTGTCTTCGCTTGCTTAAAGTCCATTTTAAATTTTATGTTCGACATCTTAGTAATTTTTGCCTTCATTGTTGTTATAAGCAATTGCTATCAGCAATCGTTATGGGCAATTGTTATGGGCATAAAACTGAGTAAATTACAGCTGAGCTAGATCACCTTTAGACTCTAACCAGATTTTACGATCTGGCGAGCGCTTTTTCGCAAGTAACATATCCATGAGTGCGACTGTGTCTTCATTATCATCAATGGTTAATTGCACCAAACGGCGGGTATTAGGATCCATTGTGGTTTCTCGCAGTTGCAATGGGTTCATCTCACCTAGACCTTTGAAACGAGTGACTTGCACTTTGCCTTTTTTCTTTTCTGCCACAATTCGGTCTAATATACCGTTTTTTTCATCTTCATCTAAAGCATAAAAAACTTCTTTGCCTAAATCGATACGAAACAGCGGTGGCATTGCAATATACACATGGCCTTTCTCGACCAACACACGATAATGCTTCATAAATAAAGCACATAATAGGGTCGCAATATGCAGACCGTCGGAGTCGGCATCAGCAAGAATACAAATTTTGCCGTAGCGTAACTCTGAAATATCAGCACTGTCTGGATCGCAGCCTATAGCGACTGAGATATCATGTACTTCTTGCGAGGCTAATACCTGTGACGCGTCCACTTCCCAGGTATTTAAAATCTTACCTCTAAGGGGCATAATCGCTTGAAACTCACGATCGCGCGCCTGTTTAGCACTACCACCCGCAGAGTCACCCTCCACTAGAAATAGCTCACCGCGCATTGGGTCTTGGCCACTACAATCAGTTAATTTACCCGGTAAAGCCGGCCCTGAAGTAACTTTTTTACGGGCTACTTTTTTAGCCGCTTTTAAGCGTTTTTGAGCATTGTTAATACAAAGTTCAGCTAATTGTTCAGCTTGCTCGGTATTAGAGTTAAGCCATAGCGAGAAAGCATCACGAACAATACCAGAAACAAAGGCAGAGCTTTGACGGCTTGAAAGCTTCTCTTTAGTTTGACCGGAAAATTGTGGGTCCTGCATTTTGATAGATAAAATAAATGAGGCTTTATCCCAAATATCTTCAGGTGAGAGCTTAATGCCTCGAGGCACCAGATTACGAAACTCGCAGAACTCGCGCATCGACTCCAATAAGCCTTGTCTGAAACCATTAACGTGAGTCCCGCCAAGTGGCGTAGGGATCAAGTTAACGTAACTTTCATACAAACTATCTCCACCTTCAGGTAGCCAAGTAATGGCCCACTCTGCCGCGTCCATTTTACCGGTAAAACTACCAATGAATGGCTCTTCAGGTAACAAGACCGAATCTTTTACCGCTTCTTTTAAGTAATCAGTTAAGCCACTTTCGTAAAACCACTCATGTACTTCACCGTTTTGCTTATTGCTAAACTTAATCCGTAAACCAGGGCAAAGCACAGCTTTAGCCCGCAATAAATAAAGTAGCTTAGTAAGCGAGAAGTTACCTGAGTCAAAATAACTGGCATCTGGCCAAAAATGAACTCGGGTACCGGTATTACGACGACCACAGGTGCCGGTAACACGTAAGTCTTCGACCTTGTCACCATTTTCAAATGCCATATCATACACTTGAGCATCACGACGAACGGTAATTTCAACCCGAGTCGATAAGGCATTCACCACCGAAATACCTACCCCGTGCAAACCACCAGAGAATTGATAATTTTTATTCGAGAACTTACCACCGGCGTGCAATTTAGTGAGGATCAATTCAACCCCAGGAATACCTTCTTCAGGGTGAATATCCACAGGCATACCACGGCCATCATCAGTCACTTCCAATGAATTATCGGCGTGCAATACTACTTCAATTTTTGAGGCGTGACCGGCGAGCGCTTCATCGACACTGTTGTCGATAACTTCTTGACCTAAATGATTCGGCCTGGTGGTGTCGGTGTACATACCAGGACGGCGTTTAACAGGGTCGAGTCCATTAAGAACCTCGATAGCGTCAGAAGTATATTGATTGCTCATAGTCCACACATTTGGTCAATTATTGGCCCAATATTACAGGCCGAAAAGAATACTTGTTATTTAATTTGTAAAAAATCACATATCTTATCTAGCTGATTTTTGTAGCCAATAAAACTGTGGTCACCGTTGGCCTCTAAATGAAGCTGACAACAATGATATTTCGATAATGCTTGACGATAATCTAACACTTCATCGCCAGTTTGCAAAAAAACTAAAAATCTATCTGGGCGACGAATGACTTCAGTATTATATTCAGCAACATCAAGTTTATGTTGCGGTAATACTTGGTAATGTTCATCGGTATAGGGGTTATATTGCGGCCCTAAAAACCCATCAAACAATTCAAAGGGTTTTACTGCAGGGTTTATCAACACTGCTTTACCGCCATATTGTTCAGCTAAATAGCTAGCAAAGTACCCACCTAAAGACGATCCAATGTAGGTTAACGGTTCACCTTCGGCTTTCGCTTGTTCCACAATACCACATAACAAGGTCATCGCCGCTTTAGGTGATGAAGGAAGTTGAGGTTGGTGAAAAGGGTAATCCGGAAAACGTTGTTTTATATAGTCAGCCGTTTCCTTGGCTTTATCTGAAAGAGGTGAACTATTAAATCCATGTATATAGAGCAGCATATTTCCTCTCGCTAAGGTGATATTGAAATTCCAACAGCAGAATGAATATCAAGTTAACCAATAACGAAAAAACGTCTAATAACCGCTCGCATCATTATCTGGAGAGAAGTTTTCGCCAGGCACCCGATAAACATTAGTATGAATGCTACCATTGCTAGCTAGCTCCAGCAAACGATAGCCGGGTTGAAGTCCATCTAGGGCAAAATAAGAAGATTTTGGCTTAAATTGTATACAAGTTGACGGGGTCGCCATTAAGTGAATAGCACCATTGGCGCCTTGATGTTCACTATCAATAGCTTGATGCACATGGCCCCATAGCGCGGCTTTCACTTGAGGGTATTCCCCCATGCGCTGTAAAAAGTTATCGCCATTAATCATGCAATGCTGATCAAGCCAGCTGCACTGCACTAAAATCGGATTATGGTGCATAACCAGTAACACGTGTTTCTCAGGATCAGCTTTGATAGCAGCATCAATCAATTTAAATTGATCTTCAGCCATAAAGCCACCCGGTTTACCACGCACTGTTGAGTCCAACATCAATATTTGCCAGTTACCAATGATAATGCGCTGCTGACCAAACAATTGTTTGCCCTGCATATGCAAGCTCATCAAGCGTGGGTCATCATGATTACCCGGTAAATAATGACAAGGCATATCGAGTTTTGTAACTGCATTTGAAAAATGCTGGTATGACTGAGGAGAGTAGTCTTGGCTGATATCGCCAGAGGCCAACATGATGTCAGCTTGCTGATCTGATGCTAAAAAAGTGTCTAGTACCGCCTGAAAACTGGCAGCCGTATTCACCCCTAAAAGCTGCGCTTCTGGATCGGCAAATAGATGAGGATCAGTGACTTGAATCAGCCTGACGACATCCGTTTCAGCGATGGGGTAACTCACTGGCTCTTTTAGCACTAATTAATCCTAGACATAAATTAATTCAATGTAGCAGAACTATGTCGAACATAGATGCTGGGGACGGCATCCAATCTTAAGTAGCTCTTCCAAAAATGCATTAACTTGATATTTCTCATCCGTTTGATGCATATGTACATTTGGATAATCATACACTGCTTTTAATCGATAAATCTGTTGACTAGTTAACACTTCTGCTAATTGAGCATCATGATAGACTCGCACACATGCTTTAGGTGTGGTAAGGAAATCTCCCAAAGGAAAATGCCGCTTTATTTCAATTAGTTGTGTATATTTAGTATTTTCAATAATCGTGATATCTAATAGCCCAAATTGGCCTTTAACAGTCCAAGGCTCATTAATTTCACCATCTTCAGGTAACCATTTCAAAATCAGCGCATAATTACGGCCGCACAATGCTAAAAAAGCACTCACGTTTGGCTGGTACTTATTTTTGGTTACTTGCTGACTCAATTCAAACCTCTTTAATTAGCTTTACATTACGCTTAAATATTGATGATAAGCCGCTTAGCCAGTGTGCTGATTGAACGGCTATGAGGTCACTTTATCTAAGTTTAATGCCAACCATTGTAGACCAATCACGGTAGAGGCATTATCAATACGGCCATTGTTGACCATATCCATGGCGACATCAAAATCGACCACATGCACTTTTATATCTTCATGCTCATATTCAAGGCCGTGTATGCCTTGGGCTTTACTGGCATCAACTTTAGCCCAGTAAAAATAAAATCGTTCAGATGAACCACCTGGTGTCGCCAGAAAGCTATTAACGAAATGCATTTCAGTGGCACTAAGCCCTGTCTCTTCCATTAACTCTCGATGGGCAACCTCTTCGGCCACCTCGTCAGCGGCGATCATACCTGCAACCAATTCAAGTAGCCAAACAGAATTGGTGGTCCCTATTGCAGGTAAGCGTATTTGCTCGATAAGGACGACTTGATGAGTGACTGGATCATAGGGCAGTACCACAACCGCATTACCCCTTTCAAATACTTCACGAGAGACAACCTCACTCCAACCACCGTCAAAAAGTTTATGCTTAAATTGATATTCATCCACTTGAAAAAAGCCTTTAAAAACGGTTTTAGTGTCAATGATTTCAACATCTGTTTCAGCGTTAAACTGTGCAAGTATTTCATTATTTTTCATATTTTTTTCTTACAATTTGTAAGCCCTTTAAAATATTTCATACACTATTATACGGTGGTTATATTTAAGCAGGGGATTTTAATAAAGTCTGTTACAACTTGAAAGTTGATATTTGCCTTAGAAATGATAACCTTTTTCACGATATACAGCAGAGTCTGTTGATCTTTCATGGTTATTTTTGCAACAACAGCTAAAATCTATCTAGGTAATTGAGCAATAAATGTAACATTGGCATTTTTCATACCAATTAATGCATTATCCGTAGCAATAAATGTTACTGAAACACTGTAAAATTTAAGCTAGAAAGATGAACAGATCCTCGCTGCATAGCGACAACTCAGGATTTTAAGCAAGTGCGATAGTACTAAATGATGCTTACTTAATAATGAGTACCGTAAACACCAAAATTATTTTTCCTCCATTGATGGAGATATTGTCTAAAAGGGCAGCAAATGAAATTTAAAATTAGTTCAATATACGCAGCGCTAACATTAGCAGTTGCTGCACCTGCGGCAAATGCTGACGATTTACTGCAAATTTATCAACAAGCACTTACCAGTGACACCGTAGTACTGCAAGCACAAGCTCAGCGCGATGCATTATACGAAAGCATTGAAGAAAACCGTGCGCCTTTACTGCCGACTATTAGTGCCAACGTGGGTTACTCAAAGGCATGGAATAAAGAAGATGGTCAGGACACCAACAAGCCAGATGGCTTTACTGGTGGTATCAGCTTAAACCAAGTTATTTATGATCACAGCGCTTGGGTCGGTTTAGATTTAGCTGAAATGGCAGCATCACAAGCTGACTCAGCTTATGCATCAACGTTACAATCATTAATTATCCGTGTAACTGATGCATACTTTGCTGTATTAACCGCAAAAGATAACTTTGAGTTCCAAGGTGCTGAAAAACGTGCGATTGAGCGTCAATTGGAGCAAACTAAGCAACGTTTTGCAGTAGGTCTTACCGCGATTACCGACGTTCATGAAGCTCAAGCGCAATATGATTTAGCCTCAGCCACTGAGATTTTGGCCGAAAATACCTTAGCAAACAGTTACGAAGCATTACGTGAAATCACAGGTATAGATCACAAGTCAATTAACATTCTAGATACGACCCGCTTTTCTGCTGGCGCAACCTCGCCAACAACCTCAGCTGAATGGTTAAAAATTGCAGAAACCAACAGTATTGATTTAATGACCCAACGTATTGGCCGTGATATTGCCAGTGAAACCATTAGCCTTTTTAAAGCTGGCCATATGCCATCATTAAACTTGGGCGCTGGTTACACTAAAGGCTTTGATCAAAACCCAGGTCTTGATTACGACAATGCCAACATTGGCATTACCTTAAGCGTACCGATTTTTGAAGGCTTTAAAGTTTCGTCACAAGTAAAGCAAGCTCAATATCAATATGTTGAAGCCAGTGAACTGCTTGAGCAAACTCACCGTAGTGTGGTTAAAAATGTACGCAATAACTTTAACAATGTCGGCGCGTCAATCAGCTCTATCCGCGCTTACGAGCAATCTGTTATATCTTCTGAAAGTGCTTTAAAAGCCACTCAAGCAGGTTTTGAAGTGGGCACGCGTACCATTGTTGATGTATTAAACCGTACTCGTGATTTATACGATTCAAAGCGTCAACTGTCTGATGCTCGTTACGGCTATATCACTTCGATCCTTGCTCTTAAACAAGCAGCCGGTACTTTAAACGAAGACGATATCATCTCAATTAACAATGGCCTTATTTCAGAATAACCTTTGTTACTGAGTAAGCCCTATTGCTGATGCCTTATTCAGGCAACAAAAAACCGCCAAATGGCGGTTTTTTATTGGGCATTTATAACGCTTATTCAGTCTTTAGAATGTCAGTTCAACACCGGCAAAGGCACCTTTAAACGACATATTCTGAGTTGTGCGAGAAAAATCATCAACATCAAATTTGAACTCGCGGTAACCCACTCGGATTGCCGTGTCTAAAGCAACACCATCAAATTTCCAACCTAAACCAGCGTTGTAGTCATAAACATTTGACTCATCAATGCCTAGCATGACATCAGCAAATGCATATAAACCCAGCCCTGGCACGCCCACTTCAGCACTACCGTAAAGCATAACAATACCGCTATCCACATCGACTTCTGAAGAAATTGCAGAACCAGCATCGGTAGTGCCATTAATTCTTATTGAACCATGCATTTGCTTGTAGGCAGCACCTAAATCTAAAGCTACTAAATCATTGTCTAGAATTTCGTAATAAAGTACGAAATCCGTATTACTTAGATCATTATAAGCAGTAGAAGCGCCATCGATAGAAATATCGTTAAAGAAAAAGTTTGAATCAGTTTGCTTGCCTTTACCTTCTAAACGGTTTTCACGAATTTTAACGTTAGGCACTAACGGAATTGGGTGCTCAAAAGCAATCCATACACTGCCCTGTGCATCAGAGTCATAGTTATAAGTTTGCCCTACACCATCGTCACTATTGAATGAGCCGCTGGTGTCAGCTTGCCAATAATCACCACCGACTTTAAAACCAAGCACAGTTGCAGCTTGCGCTGAAGAGATGCTTAATAAACCCAATAAACTGGTGGCAAGAAGTGTCTTTTTCATCATTATCCCTGAGAGAGTAAGTTAGTTAAATCGATTACCGCAGCATTCGCGCGGGAAATATAGTTAGCCATGACTAATGAATGGTTGGCGACTAAACCAAAACCATCTCCGTTCAGCACCATTGGGCTCCAAACAGTTTGCTGAGTGGCTTCAAGTTCACGAATAATTTGTCGTAAACTCACCTCAGCATTTTTCTTTTCCAGTACATCTGCAAAATCAACTTCAATTGCCTTCATGAAATTAAGCAAAGCCCAAGCACTGCCTCGGCTTTCATAAAGCACATCATCAATTTTCCACCAGCTGGTTTTAATTTCTGAACTGGCGAGCGATGGCGTTGATTGCCTTGCAGTAGAATCACCGGCTAAATCAGTATTTAAACGCTCTTGACCAACACTGGCAGACAGCCGTTGTGAGATACTGCCTAAACGTTTTTGCACTTCTTTAAGCCATTCATTGAGGTTATCTGCGCGAGCGTAAAACTGGGCATTACTGTTTTCGGTATCACTGATTTTAGCGCGGTAAAGTTTCAGTAATTTTATCGCTTCACGGTACTCGCCTTCAGCGCTAGGCACCAACCAACTGGTATGCTCAATATTAAGTTTTGAATGCGCAGCCAGTAAATCGCTATCTGCTGTCGATTGAGATTGTGAGCGACTAAACTCTTTACGCATAATCAGCGCTAAATCGCGAGACTGCTCTAATGCACCAAACTCAAATGCTGGCATATTATCCATCATCACTGATGGCGGCATAATATCGTTGGAAAGCCAGCCACCTGGTTTGTCCAATAAGCTTTCGAGAGTGTCTATCAGTGAAGAAGTTGTCGCGTAGCCAATAACGTGCTCGCCACGTTCATTTTGTAGCGTTTCGGGCTCTAGGATGTCTGGCTCAATGCTCCACCAAACCGCAATGACATAGCCGATTAATAGAATAATCCCTATGACACTAAAAATTTTTTTCCTTGTGATTTGCATCAATACAACTCCTTAATGATGATGGTGATGATGGCTTTCTTGCTGATCAGTACTCGCCTTTTTATCAACCATTAATTCAATATTTAACTGCTGACCATCAGCAAAAGTTAATGTTAATGGTACTTTATCACCGACGGTTAACGGCTTAACCAGTGACAACAGCATGATGTGATCACCCGATGGTTGCAATGTTAAGCTGCCATGTGATTCTATATCAAACCCTTCAACTTGGCGCATTTTCACAATGCCATTTTCTTCAATTAGGGTATGTAATTGGGCTTCTTTTGCCACTGGTGTAGTCACAGAGACTAATGTAGCAGTGTTATCTGAATGGTTCATTAAAGTAAGATAAGCTGCGGTGTTGGGCACACTGGCAGGCATGGCTCTAACATGGCCTTCTGAAAGCATAATGCCCGCAGTGGCCGAAATAGAAAATGTGGTTAAAACTAAAAAACTAAACAGCTGTTTGAATATCGCTTTCAATGTCTTAAACTCCATGTACACCCTAGTCGCTTCCCGAAGGAAAACAGCCTATGAGTCAGATTCAGATAAAGGATGATCAAGGCGTACGTATTATCAGTTTCAATCGTCCTGAAAAACGAAATGCCTTTAATCTTAAAATGTACCAACAGCTTACAGAATACCTGATCCAAGGTGAGCACGACAATGCAATTCGCGCCTTTATGTTACGAGGCGAAGGCAATTGTTTCACATCGGGTAATGATATTAGCGATTTCCTCAACAGCGGCGAGTTAAATGAAACCCATCCCACAGTGCAATTTTTGCATTGTATCCTTGAGATAAAAAAGCCATTGATAGCCGCAGTATCTGGCGCAGCTGTGGGCATTGGTACCACTTTATTACTGCATTGCGATTTGGTTTATGCCGATAACAGCGCTACATTTCAGCTACCTTTTGTCAATCTCGCCTTGGTACCAGAAGCAGCATCAAGCTTGTTACTTCCGCTCATTGTCGGGCAGCAAAAAGCGGCTGAACTTATCTTATTAGGTGAAAGCTTTACTGCCAGCACCGCAAAAGAATTAAATATTATCAACCAAGTGGTTGAGCAATCACAATTAGATGATTTTGTATTATCACAAGCAAAGAAATTAGCAGCTCAGCCACCGTTGGCGCTGCAGGCATCTAAACAGTTATTAAGGCATAACCAAGCTGAAGTGAAACAACAAATGCTTAAAGAGTTAGTGTTGTTTAGTGAAAGACTAAAAAGTGATGAGGCCAAAGCTCGGTTCCAAGCTTTTTTAACGAAGTAGTCTCTGGTTTAAGCATTGATATCATTTACGCTGGGATAAACCAGTAAAATAGTCATTTAACACTGAAGTATGAATGATAATGCTGAACTAATCTTGAACGACAGCAGCGTTCATACTTCAGTTTAATATCTGGATTTTTTCTGGGTCATGATAATGGCAGTCACAAAGTAACCAATGAGTCCGATGCTAGGGCTCATTAAAATTGCCACTAGGGTTAACACTCGGGTCCACAATACTGACCAGCCAAATTGTTTTGCTAATCCGTGTGATGCGCCACATATCAAACTGTCATCGGTTGTTAACCATTTTTCTAAGTCTGTTAAGTTCATTTTTGTTCTCCTGCGATCTCCATTGAAGCCAGTTCAGCAGACATTGCCTTGACGCTATTAAATTGGTACCACTGCAACCCACATATCATTATCGAGCATGCGATAAAGCTAAAAACAGGAAGCAGTAGTAAAGAAGTTAATGGATCAGCTAAATGAAATATCATCATTAAATCCATAAATCAGTCCTCATTGCTTGCTAAAGCAGTGTCTGATTGTGTTGCTATTACATCGTCAGTCATTTCAAGCGAGCTGTTTAACTCAAAAACTTGTTCAGCAATTTGGCTATGTAAGCTCAAGCTAATTTCTTGTCTCGCAGTTTGTAGCATTTCAGTGGTTGCATCAGTCAAACGAGCTTCTAATACCTCTACCATCTCAGCACTATTAAGTTCATTTGCTTGAGCACCAATACTTGCGGTGGCGATAACAGCAATTAATGCCAGTTTCTTAAACATGCGATTGCTTGTTGTAGATGATGAACTAACCACTGAATTTTCATTTGATATTGAGTTAAACATGATGTTTTCCTTTCCTAATGTTGGGTACACCATGGTTATTACAAGCTACGTGCCAAGTTTTAAAAAACAATATAAACGACTGATTAATAGTAGTTATATTAACTTTAAACAAAAACAGGCTCACAACAGCCACTGAACAATAATCAAACAATTAGTCATTTTCACCATCCTGATAGTGAATTTAGCTAATACTTAATTAGCTAAGCTACAGGCATAAAAAAAGCGCCTCAATGAGACGCTATTTTTAACGAATAAAGACTTAATCATTACTAATATTATTAGGGTAGAAAGTCACATCAGCAGGCGGCCTACTTTGATGCATTTTCTCAACCGCATCCCAAATAACCTCAACACCCGCACCCGGCTTATGAGCGTTTTCACTAAGATATCTACGCCAGCCCCTTGAGCCAGGTAGGCCTTGAAATAAGCCAATCATGTGACGAGTGATGTGGTTTAAACGCCCGCCTGACTGTATATGCTGCTCAATGTAGGGCACCATTTGTTCAATCACTTGCTCATGAGTTAACACAGCTTTGTCGTCACCGTAAATACGTTGATCCACTTCAGCTAATATATAAGGGTTTTGGTACGCTTCACGGCCGATCATCACCCCATCTAATTGCTGTAAATGCACCAATGAATCTTCAATGGTTTTAACGCCGCCATTAATACTGATATTTAAATCAGCATAATCCCGCTTTAATTGATACACCCGCTCATAGTTAAGCTCTGGAATTTCACGATTTTCTTTTGGGCTTAACCCTTGTAACCACGCTTTTCTGGCATGGACAATAAAAGTATCGCAACCAATAGCTTTAACCGTATCAACAAATTCGGTGAGAAATTCATAACTGTCTTGCTCATCGATACCAATACGGGTTTTAACCGTCACAGGGATATCAGCAACTTGCTTCATGGCATCAACACATTCTGCAACTAACTTAGGCTCAGCCATCAAACAAGCGCCAAACCGTCCGCTTTGGACTCTATCTGATGGACAACCCACATTTAAATTGATTTCATCATAACCGCGCTCAAAAGCCAGTTTGGCACAGGTGGCTAAATCTTTAGGGTTAGACCCACCAAGCTGCAAAGCAAGCGGATGCTCTTCTTGGTTATAAGCTAAGTAATCAGCCTGACCATGAATGATCGCCCCTGTCGTCACCATTTCGGTATAAAGCACAGTATGTGCAGACATCAGGCGCGCAAAGTAACGGTAATGCCTATCGGTCCAATCGAGCATGGGAGCGATAGAAAGCGAGCGGTTGAGTGTTGTTAGAGCCAAAATGGTACCTTATCGAAGAAAATCAACGATTAATAAAATATGATGCTTACTAAAAAACGAACTAGTGATTATATCATTAACAAACGGCTAATTAATATCAGCAGCCACTAATTTCATCACCAAGAAACTAAAATGCTTGATTAACCATAACCCAAAACTGACTTTCATCACCGCCAGTAACAAAGTCGGTTCTTATCACTATACCTTCAACTTCAAAACGTATGCCTGCGCCGTAGTTAGTTTTCATATCATCATGCAGTTCAGTTAAAGTAAATTCATCAGCCACATTGCCAGCTTCGGCAAATAATACCCACTGCCACCAAGGAATGTTATATAGATTAAACACCGGCAGTGATTGTAGTGGCTGCCATTGAGGTGTGACTCGATACTCTAGGGCATAATTGACTGCGCTGCGGCCAGTAAACTGCTTTGAAGAGTAACCGCGCAAACGATCAAAGCCACCTAATGACACCCCAGCAAAACTAGGAGGCTGCTGAAATTGCTGTTGTTTATAATCTTGCTCCCAACTTGGGGTATCCGCTAAGTAGAAATTAATCCCGAGCACTTGTTGCTCAAACCAACTGTTACTCCCAAAAGACATAAATGCGCTTTGTTCAAATTCCCACATCAACCAGCTTGGATCATCATCGACACTAAAGCCTTTGGTGATGGTTAGATTTGTTTGACCACCCTCGGTGCTATTTAGTTTGGCATCGCGGTTATCCCAATTAAAAGCAAGCTCAACACCACGGGCTTCGTCGGCTAAATAGGCTAATGCTTCAAGCTCTCGATACTTGCTAAACGGGGTTAAGCTGATAGAGCTAACACCTGACTCTAATGGGTTCCAGCTAATTGGTGTGGTGTTTTTCCCAAGCGCGTTTGCAGCGCCATGCTTACCTCTGGCGATGGGTAATACATATTCCATGGTCAGTTTGTTAAAGCCTTCATCCCCGACACTAATGACTCGACTGATGTCATTGGCTTTTGGCTCGTATAGGTCACTATTGGGCAAGTAATATATCCCTTGCTCGTAATGACCACGAAACAATTCGGCACTAAATAACCATTGATCAAGCTCTGGCAATTGATAATGATAAAAACCTGCATAACTTAGCCAACTGTCATTGGCAGAGTATAAGCCAATGCCTAATGCTACGGCTTGCGGTTGACCGGCATGCTTTAGGACACCTGCTGCGCCGAATGTGGTGCTCAAGGTCTCAGTTGAAAAGACAATTGGCACAGCGACAAATTCTGGAGACAGTGCTTTTTCAGAGGGCGTTACCGCAGACGGCTTTTCAGCAGTATTTTGTTGCTGTGACTGTGGGTTTATCTCAGAAATAAGCTCAGTCTCTACAACCACTTCTGTATCAGGGCGATGACTCGTTGTGGTTTTACTGGCAGTCACATACTCTGGATCATTTGAAATTACGGAGTGAATAGCTTCAGACTGGGCGACACTGTCGATACTAAAAAACACGCAATAAATCATAACGACTGATTTATACAACTGCACTTAACACTTCCTATCTATGACTAATTTAAGATTCAAGCTCTAGGCTATAAACCATTAATTAAATTGAGATTAATCTTGTAAATCAACCACGACTCTTGGGGTGAGTTTAGTTACTAACTCATAAGCAATGGTGCCAATGTGCTCTGCCACTTCTTCTACAGCGAGCCCTTTACCCCACAGCTGCACTGAATCCCCGACCTTATCAGTTGCATCAAGCCCCAAATCAACGGTCAGCATGTCCATAGAGACTCGACCAACAATGGGCACTCTGCGGCCATTAAGCAACACGGGGGTACCTTCAGGGGCATTGCGCGGATAACCATCGCCATAACCTATGGCAACCACGCCTAGACGAGTATCTTGTTTTGCAGTCCAATAAGCGCCATAGCCAACACTTTGTCCGGCTTTATGCTCACGTACCGCAATAAGGTTTGACACTAACTCCATTGCGGGAACTAGCCCATGATGAACACCTTTATCACCCAGTACAGGCGATACCCCATAGAGTGCGATACCTGGTCTTATCCAGTCACACTGGCTTTGAGGCCAAAATAACGTAGCGGCAGAATTAGCTAACGTTCGATCGCCAGGTAAATCGTTAATCAACTGCTGAAAAGCATCAATTTGCACTTGGGTTAAGGGATTGTCAGGCTCATCGGCACAAGCAAAATGGGTCATTAAATGAATAGGTTTGGCAACTTGTGGGCAAGCCATTAAGCGTTGATAAACAGCCTTGAATTGTTCAATACCAAAGCCTAAACGATGCATGCCTGTATCAATTTTAAGCCAGACGGTAATGGGCGCAGTAAGTGTCGATTGCTCTAACATCACCAATTGCGACTCATGATGCACCACGGTATCAATTTTATGCTCAACTAATGTGGGTAAGTCAGATTGACGAAAACAACCTTCAAGCAACAGTAGCTTAGCGTTAACACCGCCTTGGCGTAATTCAAGCGCTTCTTCAAGTCGCGCCAGTCCAAATCCATCGGCGCAGTCAATACAGTCAGCGACAGACTCGGCCACGTTGAGCAAGCCATGCCCATAACCATTGGCTTTAACCACAGCCATGACTTTACTGTTGGGCGCAATTTCACGCAGCCTTGCAAGGTTAGCCTGCAAAGCTTTACGACTAATTTCAGCACGGGGAAATGGTTTCAAATAACTAACCTTACTGATTGCTTCATTCAAATAATTGGGCAACACAAGACTAAAAAATGAGCCTCTGCGTTAAAACAGAGGCTTTCGGTACGACTAACGCAAAGACTAAATACCTATCTGATGAGATTAATCTTCATCAAAGACTTGTGCGCCAGAATAATTATCAAAACGCGAGAACTGGCCTTGGAACGCCAGCGGCACGCGGCCAATCGGGCCGTTACGTTGTTTACCAATAATGATTTCAGCGACACCTTTTTGTTCTGAATCATCGTTATACACTTCATCACGATAAATAAACATGATCAAATCCGCATCTTGCTCAATTGAACCTGATTCACGTAAGTCAGAGTTAACTGGGCGCTTATCAGCACGTTGCTCCAACGAGCGGTTAAGCTGTGATAACGCAATGACCGGGATCTCTAGTTCTTTGGCTAAGGATTTAAGTGAGCGCGAGATTTCTGCAATTTCTAAGGTACGGTTATCTTTTAATGAAGGCACCTGCATTAACTGCAAGTAATCAATCATGATCATTGATAAACCGCCATACTCACGCGCAATACGACGGGCACGACTTCGCACTTCTGTCGGCGTTAAGCCTGAACCGTCATCAATATACATTTTGCCTTGCTCAAGCATAATCCCCATGGTTGAAGAAACACGCGCCCAATCTTCATCATCTAACTGACCGGTACGAATTTTAGTTTGATCAACCCGGCCAAGTGATGCCAGCATACGCATCATAATTTGTTCTGATGGCATCTCTAAACTGAAAATAAGCACAGGTTTATCTTCATTCATGGCTGCTTGTTCACACAAGTTCATCGCAAAGGTGGTTTTACCCATTGAAGGACGTGCCGCCACAATAACAAGGTCACCCGATTGGAAGCCGGCGGTCATTTTATCAAGATCGGTAAAACCACTTGATACACCGGTCACACCGTTATGGGGGTTATTGTATAACTGCTCAATTTTGTCGACGGTTTTTTCAAGGATCGATTTAATCCCTTCAGGGCCTTCGTTGGCATTAGCACGCGACTCAGCAATTTTAAAAACTTTAGTTTCCGCTAAATCCAGTAAATCACTGGAGTTACGACCCTCAGGGTTATAGCCTGCATCAGCAATTTCATGGGCAACACCAATCATGTCACGTACAACAGCTCGTTCACGTACAATATCGGCATAAGATAAAATATTACCCGCACTCGGGGTGTTTTTGGCAATTTCACCTAAGTAAGCAAAGCCGCCAGCGTCTTCAAGTTGATCTTCAACTTCCAGGCGCTCTGATACGGTGATCAAATCAATCGGGTGACTGCTTTCAACCAAACGGCTCATCGCAGCGTAAATCATCCGATGGGAGCGAGAATAAAAATCTTCGGGCACAAGCGCTTCAGCCACTCTATCCCAGGCCTCAGCATCAAGCATCAACCCACCAAGAACCGATTGCTCAGCTTCAATTGAATGCGGCGGTAATTTCAGCGCATCAACTTGAGCATCTTTGAACCTTTCTCTGGCTTTAAAAGGACCTTTCTGTGACATTAAAACTCCCAATTCCCAACCTGTTTGTAAATATGGTATAACACCGAGGTCATGCAAACATGTAGTACAATGATATCGCGTAACATTTATCCCAACACGGATAAACAATCAGAATAAATAACAACAATAAATAATAAAAAATAAGGAAAGAACATGCGTTATGCACTCGTTGCAGCCCTTGTGCTGTCTTCTGGATTTGCCTATGCCGATGAAGGTCAGTGGCAACCCTATCAAATGCCTTCTATTGCAGATAAATTAGCACAACGCGGCATCGATATTCCTGCTAAACAGCTTGCAGATTTAACCCAGTATCCAATGAATGCGGTTGTGGGTCTGGGCTATTGTACCGCCAGTTTTGTCTCTCCCCAAGGCTTAGTTGTGACCAATCACCATTGTGCCTATCGAGCCATCCAATATAACAGCAAAACTGAACATAATTACTTAGCAGACGGCTTTCTAGCTAATACTAAAAAAGAGGAGCCATCAGCAGGCCCTAATGAGCGATTATACATCACTGAGAAGGTAACGGATGTCACTTCTCAAGTGAATGCGAATTTAAGTCGCGATCCTCTTAGCCGTTATGAAGATATCCAATCAAACCGTAAAGCATTAATCAAAGACTGCGAAACCGACGAAAACTACCGTTGTTCAGTCAGCAGCTTTCATAATGGACTTGAGTATTACTTAATTAAACAACTCATTATTCGTGATGTCAGACTAGTATACGCACCACCTGAAAGCGTAGGGGCTTTTGGCGGCGATATTGATAACTATGAATACCCACGTCACTCGGGCGATTTTACCTTCTTACGTGCCTATGTGGGCAAAGACGGTCAGCCGGCAAGTTATGCCGAAGACAATGTGCCTTATCAGCCAAAAAGTTATCTTAAAATAAATGCTGATGGCGTTAAAGCCGGAGATGGCGTGTTTGCCGCAGGCTATCCGGGAGCGACCAGTCGTTACCGCCTAACCAGCGAGTTAGAGTTTGCCAGTGATTGGATCTATCCAACCTACGCTAAGCGCTATCAACTGCAAATCGACACCATTAATCAAATGGCTGCCGACAATAACGCCATTGCGATTAAATACGCCGGTAACCTTGCCTCCATGGCAAACAGAATGAAAAAACTGAACGGGTTACTCGATGGTTTTAAAGCCACAGATATTGTCGGTATCAAACAATCACGTGAAGATAACTTCTTAGCTTGGCTTAAAAAAGACGCCAATGCTAACCATCAATTGATTGGTGAATTAGAAGCATTACTGGCTGAGCAAAATAACCTCATTCAAACTGACTATTATTTTAATAATGCCCAATCAAGTGCAATACTTGCCGCAGCTAAAAAGCTCTATCGTTTAGCCAAAGAAAAACAACTGCCCGATGCAGAGCGTGAGCAAGGGTTTCAGCAGCGTGATATGAAAATGTTTGCCGCTAACTTAAAACGCCTTGATAGAAGTTTTGATGCCAGTGTCGATAAAACCTTGTGGCTACAAGACTTGAACGCTTACATGGGGCAAAATCAGCGCGTTGAAATTCTTGATAACGCACTGAATAAGATCTCTGATGCTGAGGCATTATCAGCAAAATTAGATGCCTATTACGCCTTAACCACTTTAATGGATAAAGAGCAGCGTTTAGCTTGGATGGACAAAGACGCCCAAGCCTTTGAAACCAGCTCAGATCCGTTTATTCGCTTAGCGGTAGCGCTGCACGACACCAACATGGCACAGGAAAAAGCCGAAAACACTTTAAAAGGTAAGTTATCAACCGCTCGCCCTGAATACATGAAAGCCATCATCAGCTATTACAAAGCCAATGACTGGCCTGTGTATCCAGATGCCAATCGCACCTTACGGATCACCTACGGCATGGTCGATGGTTATCAGTCTGCAGATGCACTCTATAAGCAGCCTTTTACCCGTCTCGAAGGCATAGTGGCTAAACATACTGGCGAAGATCCATATAACGCGCCACAAAAGCTATTAACGGCAATTAAAGCCAATGATAACGGTGAGCACTCTGTCGCATCGGTTTATCAAGATCCACGCTCATGGATTTGTCGTTTATTCTCTTGTTTAGATACGCCAGAAGAATTTAACTCAGTGCCGGTTAACTTCTTATCCAGTGTTGACACTACAGGTGGTAACTCAGGTTCACCGGTATTTAACGGTAAAGGTGAGTTAGTAGGTTTGAACTTTGATTCAACTTACGAGGCGATTACTAAAGATTGGTTCTTTAACCCAACGATAACCCGTGCAGTACACGTAGACTTTCGTTACATCCTATGGATGATGGATAAAGTTGATCACGCCCAAAACTTGATTGATGAGTTAGAGCTAGTAAGAAATTAGAGTAACACGCCCCAACTTGTGCAAACGAGCTTGGGGTGACCCTGACCACTCTCATTACAGGTAAAGCTGAAGCCTTAAAAGCCTAAAATTAAGACATAAAAAAACACCGCCAATTGGCGGTGTTTTTATTTAAATCAATGAGCTATTAATCTTCTGCAACAACAGAGATTTTAACTACTGATTTAACTTCAGTGTGAAGTTGAACTTCAACTTCAAAGTCACCTAGGTTGCGTAAAGCACCTAAAGGTAGACGTACTTCAGCTTTAGCTAGCTCAACGCCTGCTGCAGTAACTGCATCAGCGATGTCGCGGTTGCCCACTGAACCGAATAATTTACCTTCGTCACCAGCTTTAGAAGCGATAACAACTGACTCTAATGCAGCAAGCTTTTCAGCGCGAGCAGTACAAACACTTAATTCAGCAGCTAATTTAGCTTCTAATTCAGCGCGACGTGCTTCGAAAACTTTAACGTTTTCGTCATTAGCGATAACAGCTTTGCCTTGTGGCAAAAGGAAGTTACGAGCATAACCAGCTTTAACAGCAACTTGGTCACCTAAGTTGCCTAGGTTAGCGATTTTATCAAGCAGAATAACGTTCATTATCTAATTCCTCTGATTTAAATACTGCGATTACTGATGTAAATCAGTGTAAGGCAGTAGAGAAAGATAACGAGCACGCTTAATCGCGCGAGCTAGTTGGCGTTGATATTTAGCACTAGTACCAGTAATACGGCTAGGAACAATCTTACCGCTTTCAGTTACGTAGTTTTTTAAAGTAACGATATCTTTGTAATCAATTTCTGCAACACCTTCAGAGGTGAAACGACAGAACTTGCGACGACGGAAATAACGTGCCATGTTGACAGTCTCCTAAGTTTTCAATTCGACATTTTCGGCATGCAAAACCAATTTATTTTGGCCATTTCGCCCTTGTTGTAAAGAGATAAACCCTTCAACTTGGACCTGCACACCTGCTTTTAATTCTTCTGTTACGCTGTTAAAGCGCTTACCACTTAATATGACTTGGATCAGACAATAAACATTTCTCAACATTTGATCGTCATACCGCTGTGTTTTGTGTTCTAGCGTAATCACCTTATGGGGAATGCCGCTGGGACTATCAAAACGCTTTGAACGAGTTATCGTTCCGGTCAACACTAAGTGATTAATCACAGACTAATTATTCAGCAGTTTCTTCAGCGCTTGCTTCAACTTCTTTTTCAGCAGCTGGTGCAGCAGTAGGAGCACGACGTGAATCACGCTCATCTTTTGCTTTAGCCATTGGAGAAGCTTCAGTAACAGCAGTTTTAGTGCGCATTACCATGTTACGCAGAACAGCGTCATTGAAACGGAAAGCTGTTTCTAACTCTTCGATAGACTCTGCAGTTGCTTCTACGTTCATAAGAACATAGTGAGCTTTATGTAGGTCTTGAATTGGGTAAGCCAATTGACGACGACCCCAATCTTCTAAACGGCTGATAGTACCGTTAGCATCAGTGATTACACTGCTGTAACGCTCGATCATACCTGGGACTTGTTCACTTTGATCTGGGTGAACCATAAATACGATTTCATAATGACGCATTTATTGCTCCTTACGGTTAATTAGCCTCACGTGTGGCTCAGTCAGACCAAGTTGGAGGCAAGGAACGGAATTAAATGACTGATTTAAGCGCGGGATGATACATAAAGCCCGCACAAAACTCAAGCAATACTTGTGTGGTGCATGCTTTATTACCTTTAACTGATTAACTCACTCAAGCAGGCGTTGACAGCAATGACGGTAAATAATGAAAATACCCAGCAAAAAACAATAACCAGCGTGAAATTTAATTTGATATTGAATACACAGATGAAGCCATTGAGCGCTTTGCAGCCACTGCGAATACAGGTATTATGGCGCTTCATCCGTATTTCAGGCGTTCCTAATAACTATATAGAAACAACGTAATGAAAAAAGTCTGTATCTTTATGTCTTCTCTTCTCACAACGTCTTCAGCGTGGGCACTTGTTCCCCCAGACTATAAAGAGCCTCCCAGTGACTTTAAGGCTGAAATTGAAGCCGGTATGCAACTCAATACTGGTAATAACCAATCGCAAAACTTCAACGGCCGCACCTACTTAAATTACGATACTGAAAAAGCCCGTCAGGAATTTACCTTTAAGGTGTATTACGCCGCAGATAAAGACTCTACCACGGCTGAAAAGTATGATGTATTTGCCCAGTCGAGTTATAAGCTAGAAAGCGGCTATATTTTTGGCCGCGGTGAATTTACCTGGGATGATTTTGGTAGTTATACCAAACTGTCGACGGTTTCTACCGGTTATGGTTTTGATTTACTCTCAAACTATACCCAGAGCCTGAGCATAGAAGTCGGCCCCGGTTACCGTTATGACTTACCCAAAGCAACAGATACAGACTTAAACCCTGCAGCCAACCAAGACATCATTTTGCGTACCGCCGCCAAGTACAATGTGAAACTGCAAGAATATACCAGCCTCAATGCCGATTTGACCTCTGAAGTGGGTGAAGATAACAATACCTTGACCTTAGACGTCAGTTACAGAAATACCTTTTTACAGGACTGGGCCTTTAAACTCGGGGTGAACGTGAGATACACAGCGGTAGTTCCTGAAGACAGTGTAAAAACCGATACCATCACCACATTTAACTTGCTATATACTTTCCAATAAATTGCAACGCCGTTACAGCGGCCTGTAATGAGCCTTTTCAACATTCCAGATACAAAAAACGGGCCTTAAGGCCCGTTCCACTATCTGCTGATCAGCTCAGTAAATTACTTCACTAAACGTTGACGCACAGCTTCAAACAAACAAATACCGGTTGCCACTGATACATTCAAGCTTGAGACACTTCCCGCCATCGGGATTGACACTATTGAATCACAGCTTTCACGGGTTAAACGGCGTAAACCTTTATCTTCTGCGCCCATCGCAATGGCTAAAGGCCCTTTTAAGTCTGCTTGGTATAACTCACAATCCGCTTCACCGGCGGCACCAATAATCCACACCCCTTTTTGCTGAATATGACGCATAGTACGGGCAAGGTTGGTAACTTGGAATAATGGAATCGTTTCAGCCGCGCCGCAAGCAACCTTGCTCACGATTGACGTCAGTCCCACCGAGTTATCTTTTGGTACGATAATCCCTTGTACACCGGCAGCATCGGCATTACGTAAACAAGCACCTAGATTATGTGGGTCAGTGACACCATCAAGAATTAACAAAAATGGTAGGTCTGTCTTTTCTAATAAAGCATCTAAGTCCGCTTCAGCCAAGATTTTAGCAGCTTTAACTCGTGCAACAATACCCTGATGCTGAGTGCTCGATGCTTTGTCATCTAGTACTTTACGACCTGAACTTTGTACAGACACACCAAACTCTGTCGCTTTTTTGATTAATGGTAATAAACGCTCGTCATCACGACCTTGTAATACCCAAACTTCAATGACGCGTTCAGGTGAGTTGCTTAGCAAAGCTTCTACTGCGTGAATGCCAAAAATGATATCTTGTTTTTTCATTTACTTATTTTCTCTTGCGCTTTGCTTTAGTCGATGGTTTTTTAGCAGCCGGTGATGTTACACCAGCCGCTGAACTATTTGCAGCTTTAGCTGCAGGCTTGCGCTTTTTTCCGCCTTTAGTGGCAGATTTTTTCGCTTTGCCCGCTGTGCTTTTACCCGCTTTGCCAGAACGCCCCTTTGCTGGCGACTCTGCAGCTGGCTCACCTTTTGCTGATGCGCCCATTTTAGCGCCTTCAAGATTGGCTCTTTCTCTGGCTGTTAATGGCTTCTTATTGGCTTTCTTACGGCTCTTACCGTGATCACCAATCATGATCAGATCGATTTGACGATCATCTAAGTTAACCGCGGCAACTTTGACATTGACCTCGTCACCCACTTGATAAACCTTGCGGGTGTTTTCGCCAATCAAACGCTGACGCATTGGGTCAAACTGATAATAATCGCTGACTAAGCTTGAGATATGCACTAAGCCATCGATATACAAATCCTTTAAACGTACAAACAAACCAAAATTGGTCACTGAAGCAATGACAGCTTCAAATTCATCACCAACATGATCTTGCATGTATTCACATTTGAGCCAGTCGCTGACATCACGTGTGGCTTCATCTGCACGGCGCTCAGTAGTTGAACACTCTTCGCCCAGTTTATCTAGCTCTTCAAGTAGATAATGGTAGCCACCTTCTGGGGTCCACTTCTGCTTCATCTCACCTTGCTCTGCCGCTAACAAATAACGGATAACGCGATGTAAGACTAAGTCAGGGTAACGACGAATAGGCGAGGTAAAGTGTGAATACTCTTCTAATGCCAAGCCAAAGTGACCGTCATTATCAGGGGTGTATATCGCTTGTCTCATTGAGCGCAGTAACATTACCTGGATCAATTCAGCATCCGGTCTATCTGCAATTTTCAGCATTAAGTCCTGATAATCTGACGGCGTAGGTTCAGTGCCGCCATTCATTGATAAACCGCGTTCTGCCAGAAACTCTTTGAAGTTTGCCAACTTGGTTTCTGAAGGTGACTCATGCACACGGTATAACACTTCACCTTTATGCTTTTTGACGAACTTAGCTGAAGCGACGTTGGCTAAAATCATACATTCTTCAATGATTTTATGTGCCTGATTACGGCTACGGGGCACAATTGCTTCAATTTTACGTTGCTCGTTAAACACAAACTGGGTTTCAACGGTTTCAAACGCAATCGCCCCACGTTCTGCGCGGCGCTCATTTAAGGTTAAATATAACGACTGTAAACACTGAAGATGCGGGAACAAAGCTTCATGCTCAGGGGCAATCTTGCCACCTTCTAGCATGGCTGCCACTTGCGTGTAAGTAAAACGCGCATGTGAGTGCATCACTGCCGGATAAAACTTATAACCCGATAGTTTACCCGCAGCTGAAATGGTCATCTCAGCCACCATACAAAGGCGATCAACATGGGGATTTAGTGAACACAAACCATTAGAGATTTTCTCTGGTAGCATCGGGATAACTTGCGATGGAAAATACACTGAGTTACCACGGGATCTCGCTTCATCATCTAATGCCGAGTCTGTACGCACATAGTGACTTACATCAGCAATAGCGACCCATAAACGCCAGCCACCGCTAGGTTTAGTTTCGGCATAAACAGCATCGTCAAAATCGCGGGCATCTTCGCCATCAATGGTCACTAAGGGTAAATGTCTTAAATCGACGCGACCTTGTTTATCTGACTCTGGGACTTCATCCGGAATGCGCTTAAGTTTTTTCTCAATAACAGCTGACCATTTGTGAGGCAAATCGTAATTGCGCAGAGCAATTTCAATTTCCATACCTGGCGCCATTGTTTTACCGAGCACTTCGGTCACTTTGGCTGCCGCTTTAACAAATCGTCCAGGACGACGGGTTAATTCAAGCACAACAACGTCGCCAGCTCTGGCGCCATTAGCGTCTTCTTTGGCAATCAAGATTTCTTGGGTAATTCGTCTGTCATCGGCAATCACAAATGCCATGCCAGCATCAACATGATAACGGCCGACTAATGGCGCGCTGCGCTGCTGCACTAAACGAACGATACGCGCTTCACGTCGTCCACGGCGATCGGAACCTGCTTTTTGCGCCAACACTTTATCACCGTGAAAATACATCTGCATATCACGATTATTAATAAAGAGATCGTCACCGCCTTCATCAGATTTAAAAAATCCGAAACCATCACGATGGCCGATAATCGTACCGGTAAGCAGATCCATTTTTTCAGGAAGACCATAACTATGGCCACGGGTATAAACCAGTTGCCCATCACGCTCCATGGCGCGCAGTCGTCTTCTTAACGCTTCTAAGTGGTCTTCATCAACCATTTTTAGCGCGGCGGCGATATGTTCTCTGGTGACAGGTGACTTTTGCTCACGCAAATACTCTAGTATGTATTCACGGCTTGGGATTGGGTTTTCGTACTTGTCTTGCTCTCTCTCAAAATGAGGATCGATGATCATTCAATTTCCAAATAATTTACTCCCTCGTGGGAGTCTTAGCGGTTGTGCAGCTGTGGCTGCTGTGCTCGCTCTATTATACTGGCGGGCATTTTAGCGGCTAACATCTGCAATAATGATGTGGCTTTTTTCTGTGTCGCGGCATCATTAAATACGCTGTTATATAACCAATGGTAACCTAATTGATAATCAACAGGGCTACCATAACCTTCGCCGTATAGGCGAACTAACATCAATCTTGCAGGCAGATCGCCATTGGCTGCTGCCGGCATCACATATTGCACTGCTCGATTTTTGTCTTGCACTACCATTTCACCGTGATAGTAATATTCGGCCAGTTTCAGCATCGCCTCAGCGCTACCTTGCTCTGCAGCAGTTTGTAATAACGCCATGCCACGGGAAGCGTGTTTATCTACACACACACCATGGTTGAGCATTTCGGCCCATAAAAACTGATACATGGGCTGCTGGAGTACTTCTGCTCTAGCTTCAATATCTTGCACTAGTTGGCAGTCATCGCGTTTAACTTGCTTTAAATAAACATCATTGCGGATCAATTTAATTAATTGCTCATCACCATAGATATCCACCGCGGTTAATTCAGCAACAGCTAAATTCGGCAGTAAGCACAACACCAACAAACATAAACGCAGCATAACGATTCTCAATGACACTTTAGTTACTCTATGCATCGGCATTATAGCCTATATCTTGAGTATTAACTGCACAAACAACAATATTTAGTGGTTATTTGAATTGCCAAAATGATTTTAAAAAAGCAGTAAAAAGAAGAGAAATTGCGCGGAGTTACAGTTTCAATTTTATCGTCTAAGGTTTGTTAATTCTGCATATTAAAAAGGCCGCTAAATAGCGGCCTTTTTATGTGTTAGTTAAATGGATTAACTAATACGATTGTCTCGTTTCTGTCAGGACCGGTTGATACGATATCAACAGGCGCTTCAAGTAACTCTTCGATACGAGCAATATAATTAAGCGCTGCTTGTGGCAGTTGCTCAATTGAAGTCGCACCAAAGGTAGACTCACTCCAGCCAGGCATAGTTTCGAATACAGGAGTAACCTGTTCGTAACCTTCAGCTGCAAGTGGTGTGACAGTTTCTACAGTTCCATCAGGATACTGGTAACCAACACAGATCTTAACTTCTTCAAGACCGTCAAGAACGTCAAGTTTAGTTAGGCAGAAGCCGCTAACACTGTTGATTTGAACTGCACGGCGCATTGCCACAGCATCTAACCAACCTGGACGACGTTTACGACCAGTAGTTGCACCAAACTCTTGGCCTTTATGACCTAAGTAATCACCGATCTCATTCTCAAGCTCTGTTGGGAAAGGACCTGCACCTACACGTGTAGTGTAAGCTTTCATGATACCTAGAACATAATCTAAGTGACGAGGACCAAAACCAGAACCGGTAGCGACGCCACCTGCTGTAGTGTTTGATGAAGTCACATATGGGTATGTACCATGGTCGATATCAAGTAATGTACCTTGTGCACCTTCAAACAAGATAGGCTCACCCGCTTTACGGGCTGTATCAAGTAATTCAGTAACATCAGTACACATACTCTTAAGATAATCAGCAATTGCTAATGCATCATCAAGGGTAGTTTGATAATCAACTGCGTCACAGTCATAGTATTCAGTCAGCATAAAGTTGTGATATTTCATCACTTCTTTTAATTTAACTGCGAATAACTCTGCATTGAATAAATCACCAACGCGTAGACCACGACGAGAAATTTTATCTTCATAAGCTGGACCAATACCACGACCCGTTGTACCGATAGCTTGATTGCCGCGCGCTTTTTCGCGAGCTACATCAAGAGCACAATGGAAAGGTAGGATCAGTGGACATGCTTCTGAAATAAGAAGACGCTCTTCGACAGGAACTCCACGCTCTTTAAGCATGTTGATCTCTTTCATCAAAGCATCAGGAGCCAATACCACACCATTACCGATAATGCATTTCACATTATCACGTAAAATCCCTGACGGAATTAAGTGAAGTACGGTTTTATCGCCGTCAATTACCAGAGTATGACCAGCATTGTGGCCGCCTTGGTAACGAACTACATATTTTGCCTGTTCTGTTAGAAGGTCGACAATCTTACCTTTTCCTTCGTCACCCCATTGAGTGCCGAGTACTACTACGTTTTTGCCCATCGTCTGCTGCAAGGTTGCGGTATAAAGGCGAATTTTAACAGATTTAGGGGGGTAATATGCAAGTATTTTATGCGAAAATTATTAATAGTACTATGCCGGCAGAGACTAGGCAGCCACCTAACCGCCTGAGATTATTCTTATTTTGCATCGAAAATTCGGCTAAATATTTTTTCCATTGCAGCGGAAATAATAAGGGTCCGATACCTTCAAGTACCAAAACAAGCCCCATGGCAAACATCAACATTTGAAAATTCATGGTCTAGTTCCACTATTTGGTTTACACATTAGCAAAAAACATCGACTACACCATAACGCTTCTAAGCGGTCATCGCATTACATCGAATGACTAATTGGCGTTTTTACCTAAAAAAAGCCAATAAAAAACCCAGCATATAGCTGGGTTTTTTGAATTCTGAAAACGTATTAACGTTTTGAGAATTGTGGCTTACGACGTGCTTTACGTAGACCAACTTTCTTACGCTCAACTTTACGAGCATCACGGGTAACGAAACCAGCAGAACGTAAAGAAGGACGTAGAGCTTCGTCTAACTGAAGCAATGCACGAGTAATACCGTGACGAATTGCACCTGCTTGGCCAGTGGTTCCACCGCCCTTAACAGTTACATAGATGTCAAGTTTGTCAGTCATTTCAACTAGCTCTAGAGGCTGACGAACAACCATGCGAGCAGTTTCACGACCAAAATATACATCTAGTGGACGTTGGTTAACAACGATTTGACCACTACCTGCTTTAGCGAATACGCGAGCAGTTGATGTTTTACGACGGCCAGTGCCGTAGTACTGAGTTGCAGACATTAGCTTACTCCCGTATTAGATATCAAGAACTTGAGGTTGTTGTGCAGCATGGTTATGTTCAGTGCCAGCGTAAACTTTAAGCTTACGGAACATAGCACGGCCCAAAGGACCTTTTGGTAACATACCCTTAACTGCTTTCTCGATAATCATTTCAGGCTTATGATCTTGCAGCTTTTCAAAAGAAATCTGCTTAATACCACCGATGAAACCTGTATGTGAGTAGTAAATTTTGCCTTTAGCTTTGTTACCAGTCACAGTAACTTTCTCAGCGTTAATAACGATGATGTAGTCACCAGTGTCAACATGAGGAGTATACTCTGGCTTGTGCTTACCACGTAAACGAGTAGCAATTTCAGTAGCGATACGACCTAAAGTTTTACCTTCGGCATCAACGACGAACCAGTCACGTGTGACTGTTTCTGGTGTAGCAGTAAATGTAGTCTTCATTTTTACAAAAACCCAATGTTTAAAATTCTGTCTCAATGCTGAATGCGGAATGCAAACAACACAATGACCATTTCAAAGCCCCTTCGAGCTGAAATTGGTTTAAATCGTCCACCCAAATTCGGTGGAGTAACGAGGGCAGGTGGCGGATTATAGACAAAGCTGAGTTAAAAATCACCTAATTTCTGATAGTTTTCTAAAAAACTTCTCTGGTGCTTTAGCTGATTTCATCCCTCAATAACTATTTATGGTAAATGCTCCAACATTAAATAGTCATGTGATTGCATTTCAATCAATCTTGAGCGGCAGCGTCTAAACTCAAAACTGAGTAAACCATCTGTGTAAATATCTTCTAATGAAACTTCAGCAGAAATAATTAACTTCACATTACGCTCATAAAATTCATCTACCATCGCGAGAAATCGCCGAGCAATATCATCACCGGTTGTGGCTGAGCCCATTTGTTCAAGCCCACTTAATAGAACGGTATGGTACAAACGAGCCACTTCCATATAGTCGCGCTGGGATCGAGGGCCGTCACATAAGTCTCTAAAGTTGGCCAATAGCACCCCTTGGGATTGCTGGCGAATATTCACCTCACGGCCTTCAATTTCAATGGCGTCAGTGAATACTTCTGATTCTGGAGCAAGCTGGGCAAAATAGCTTAACAAGTTGGTGTCAGCCTGCTCATCCAGTGGGTAGTGGTAAATCTCAGCTTGCTCAAGGGTTCGTAAGCGATAATCAATACCCGAATCCACATTAAGGATTTCGCAGTTTTGGTTTATTAAGGCGATTGCGGGTAAAAATCTTGCGCGCTGTAAGCCATTTTTATAGAGGTCATCGGGAATGATGTTTGAGGTGGCCACTAACGCGACCCCTTCTTTAAATAAGTGTTGGAACAAGGTGCCCAATAACATGGCATCGGTAATGTCAGAAACAAAAAATTCATCGAAACATATGATGTTATATTGCTGCGCCATTTTGTTAGCAATAGTAATTAATGGGTCCTGAACACCGTCAAGTTCGCCTAAGTCATGGTGTAGCTGGTGCATAAAGCGATGAAAGTGGGCCCGCAGTTTTTTCTCTGTTGGCAGCGCATCAAAAAAAGTATCCATCAAGTAAGTTTTACCACGACCTACTCCGCCCCATAAATATAAACCTTTGACGCTAGGGGCTGATTTTTTAAGGCCGATTGAACCTAAAAGCCGACTCAATGAGGACTGCTGAACATCGGCTGCGATAAGTTCTTCATAAACACGTTGCAATGACTTTACCGCTTGCTCTTGGGCTAAATCATGGGAGAAACCTTCACGGGTTAAATCTTGCTGGTAATGCTGCCAAGGGCTTAACTGCGACACGGGGACTACTCTCTATATACTGCTGAAAATTCCACACAACCATAACATATCACCCTTAGCCGGCGTAACGGTAAACCACATAAAAATTAACCTTTGTTAATGATGGCTGAACTTATTGAAACTTAGAACACTCCGAGGTTATATAGTCAATACAGCTAAACTGAAGTTGTATTTACGCCAGTCACCCATAATATGTGTATAAGCAAAGATTAATTTTCAAGGAGCAAGAAACAATGAAACCCAAATTAACCTTAGTTTCAGCAGCGATATTATCCGCCTCTTTATCGTTAATGCCGGCGTTGTCCCAAGCTGCAATTCCACAAACTGTTAATGGTCAAGCGCTACCTAGCCTCGCTCCCATGCTAGAAAAAACAACTCCCGCTGTCGTCTCTGTTGCAGTCAGCGGCACCCAAACCTCTAAACAACAAATTCCCGATGTGTTTCGATATTTCTTTGGCCCTAACGCCCCCCAAGAACAAGTGCGTGAACGCCCTTTTAGAGGCTTAGGATCAGGGGTCATCATTAACGCCAAAGAGGGTTACATCGTCACGAATAACCACGTTATTAATGGTGCTGATGAAATTAAAATTGGTCTGCATGATGGCCGTGAGATTGACGCAAAACTCATTGGCTCAGATCCTGAATCTGATATTGCGCTATTACAAATAGAAGCGAAAAACCTTACCCAAGTGAAACAAACCAACTCTGATGATATCCGTGTCGGCGATTTTGCTATCGCCATTGGTAACCCATTTGGTTTAGGGCAAACCGTGACTTCAGGTATTGTTAGCGCCTTGGGCCGTAGCGGTTTAGGGATTGAAATGCTGGAGAACTTTATCCAAACTGACGCCGCGATTAATAGTGGTAACTCAGGCGGCGCCTTGGTTAATCTTAACGGTGAGTTAATCGGTATTAATACCGCCATTGTGGCCCCCGGTGGTGGCAACGTCGGTATTGGCTTTGCTATTCCGGCTAATATGGTTAACAACCTAATTAATCAAATTATTGAGCATGGTGAAGTTAAACGTGGCGTGCTTGGCGTTATGGGCCGAGACTTAGATAACGAATTGGCCAAAGCATTTGGTCTAGAAACCCAGCATGGCGGTTTTATTAGTGAAGTCATGCCTGATAGCGCCGCAGACAAAGCAGGTATAGAAGCGGGTGACATCATTGTCAGTGTCAATGGTAAGCAGATTAAAAACTTCCAAGCCTTGCGAGCAAAGGTCGCCACTATGGGCGCTGGTGCTAAAGTTAAAATTGGCATCATTCGCGATGGTGATAATGAAACCATTAATGTCACCCTTGGTGAGTCAAATAGCAGTTCAGGCACCAGTGCTGATGCATTACACCCAATGCTTGAAGGGGCTGAGTTAAGTAATAGCCGTAAAGGTATTGAAATTGCTGAAGTGGCTCAAGGATCGCCAGCCGCCAGAAATGGACTCGAGAAAGGCGATTTAATTGTCGGGCTAAATCGCAGTAAAGTAAAAAGCCTTAAAGACTTAAAAGAGCAGCTAAAGACTCAGCAAGGCGCGGTCGCATTGAAAATATTGCGTGACAATAAGCTGCTTTACTTGGTACTGCGTTAAAGCAGCACCGAATAAACCCTGTTGTTTTACCCAATAAGCATCGTAGCCCTGTTACGATGCTTAATTTTTTTAATCATGATAATATCTTGGGTACTTTTTCATAATTTAGTCAGCCAATGAATTTCAAAGACACAATTTTATATTTGACCAAAGCTGTGGCATTTGGATTAGTCATGGCGGCCGCTTTCATATTTGTTACTTCGATAACCAACAACAGTAATTTCAATAATGGCTTAACCACTACCCAGCACCACAATGACTTATCCTTTGCTAAAGCCGTTCGTCGAGCAGCCCCTGCTGTGGTCAATATTTATAGCCTTAGTTTAGATCAAAATAGCCCATTAAATTCAAGCTCGCTTCAAGGCTTGGGTTCTGGGGTTATCATGAGTAAAGAAGGCTACATTTTAACCAATTACCATGTAATTAAAAAAGCCGATGAAATTGTTATCGCGCTACAAGATGGCCGAAAATTTACCTCAGAAGTTGTCGGTTCAGATCCAGTCACCGATTTAGCGGTCCTTAAAATTGAAGGCGATAATCTACCTATCGTGCCGATCAATTTATCCAAACCTGCACAAGTGGGCGATGTGGTACTTGCCATTGGTAACCCTTACAACTTAGGCCAAACCATTACCCAAGGTATTATCAGTGCAACCGGCCGAAACGGCTTAAGTTCAGGCTATCTTGATTTCTTACAAACCGATGCAGCCATTAATGCCGGTAACTCTGGCGGTGCACTTATCGACACCACTGGCGAACTAATTGGTATTAATACTGCGGCATTTCAAATCGGTGATGAAGGTGGCGGGCACGGTATTAACTTTGCCATCCCAATTAAACTGGCTCACAGCATTATGGGAAAGTTGATTAAAAATGGCCGCGTTATTCGTGGCGCGTTAGGGATTTCAGGCGAGCCGTTAAGCCCTGTTATGGCGCAAATCCTCAACTTACCGGATTTAAAAGGCGTATTGGTCACCGCTGTTGATCCCAAAGGGCCTGCGGCAGATGCGAAACTGCGTCCAAGAGATGTGATTATCGCTTATGCAGAAGAGAGTGTTCCTGGGGTTGAAATGCTGATGGATAGAATTGCTGAAACAGCGCCCGGAGATAGCATCACAATGACCATCATCCGCGAAGGTAAGTCTTATGATGTGCCAGTGATTATTGGTGAGAAGGCTGTCGAACCTTAAGCACAAATTACAACTTAACCATTTAATCATAAAAAAGTCAGCTACCTTAGGTAACTGACTTTTTATTCTTTACTATAAAGCTTTGGCAAACAACTTAAGCAATCTACAGCTTATGCAATACGAACCACTTCACCGCCGATGGCTTTAAACTTCTCTTCGATATGCTCATAACCACGATCTAAGTGATATATACGATCAACGGTTGTCGTACCGTCAGCCATAAGGCCTGCAATCACTAAACTCGCTGAAGCGCGTAAATCTGTCGCCATCACTTGCGCACCGTTCATGCGCTCAATACCATTAATGATGCAGGTGTTACCCTCTAGCTCCATTTCAGCGCCCATACGGCTTAACTCAGGTACATGCATAAAACGATTTTCAAAAATCGTTTCAGTCACATGACTGGTGCCTTCAGCTAATGCGTTTAACACACAAAATTGCGCTTGCATGTCCGTCGGAAAAGCAGGATATGGCGCAGTTTTAATATTAACCGCTTTAGGGCGCTTGCCTTGCATATCAAGTTCAATCCAATCGTCGCCAGTATTAATCACCGCGCCAGCATCTTCAAGTTTTGCCAGAACTGCTTCTAGGCTTGAAGGATCAGCGCTTAGACAGCGAATTTTTCCGCGCGTCACGGCTGCAGCCACTAAAAATGAGCCGGTTTCGATGCGATCAGGCATCACTCTGTGGTTACAACCAGAGAGTTTCTCAACCCCTTGAATACGCAAGGTTGCGCTGCCAACACCGGTAATTTTTGCGCCCATTGCAATTAAGCAATGTGCTAAATCATTAATTTCAGGTTCGCGAGCGGCATTTTCAATAATGGTTTCACCATCAGCTAAGGTCGCAGCCATCAATAGGTTTTCAGTGGCACCAACGCTGACCATATCCATAAAGATATGCGCGCCTTTTAAGCGGCCATCAACTCTGGCTTTAATATAACCTTCTTTTACCTCAATAGTAGCGCCCATTTGCTCTAGCCCTTGCAAATGCAAGTTCACAGGTCTTGCGCCAATCGCGCAGCCACCAGGCAATGAAACATCAGCGGTACCAAATCGAGCCAGTAACGGCCCTAAAATCAAAATAGAGGCGCGCATGGTTCTAACCAAATCGTATGGCGCACAAAACTCTTTGAGATTAGTGGTTGAGATCCGATATTGGCTATTGCCTAACTCAGTGACATCAGCACCAAGGCAGCGAAGTAATTCACAGGTTGTTTTTACATCGCGAAGGTTAGGTACATTCGAAATATTAAAGTCAGTTTCAGCTAAAACACCAGCAAACAGGATCGGCAAAGCCGCATTCTTGGCGCCAGAGATGGTCACATCTCCGGCAAGGGGCTTGCTGGCTTGTATTGTTAATTTATCCACACTAATTCTCTACACTCAGTATTACGCTTACATATTAAATAATTTTTCACGCTTCCACTGAGTCGGCGTAAAAGTCTTGATAGTAAGCGCATGTAACTCACCACTGGCAATATGTTCATTCAGTGGTGCATAAATGGTCTGCTGCTGCTTCACTTTACTCATAGCGTCGAACATTTCGCCAACTGCAACCACTTTGTAGTGGCTACCATCTGAAGTCACATGTACTTCATCTAGGGTTAACGCCTCTGATAAAATCTGCTCAATTACTTTGCAATCCATGAAATGTGCTACCTTAAATTCAATGCTATTGTTCTATGAAAAAGGACTCTAAATCATACAACTCGATAAGTTTTTTTAGATGCTTACTCGGATTAGCCAAGCTCCTTGGCTGAGTGTTGTCCCCATGACAATGACCTAAACATATTAGTTCAAGCAATAAGGCCACGCCTGCACTGTCAACATACTCTAAAGCAGACAAGTCTAACACTTGAGTCGTATCAGTAAACAATTGTTGTTGATTTGGCCACAATTCTCTGACCTCAACCTGAGTTAATTGCCCTTTTAGGTGACAAATATCACCTTGCTGTGAAAATTCAATCACGCAGCATTGCCCTCGTCCTGATCTAAGCGAATATTTTGGTTGGTGCGCTCATAAAGCATGTCGATGACCTTATCGACGCCTTTTTGGCGAATTAAATTGGAAATTTCTGATTGCTTTGACGCCAGTAAACTCACGCCTTCCGCCACCAAATCAAACGCTTTCCAGCTGTCATCTTTTAGACGTCTGGCTTTAAACACCACTTTAATGGGCGGGCGACCATCTTCAATAATTTCGACGCGGACATCGATCATTTTCTCGTTACTAAAATCAGCAGCCGGGAAAAACTGTACTTGCTGACCAGTGTACTCAGTAAAGGCTTGGGCATAGGTAGCCACTAAATAACCTTCAAAAGCATCCACAAACCGCTGACGTTGTTCAGGAGTCGTGTCACGCAGGTATTGCCCCATCACTTTATACGCGGCGTATTTATAATCAACATAGGGCATAAGCTCTTCGCGAACGATAACTTTTAAATAGCTTAAATCATTGTCAATGAGGGCTTTGTCTTTATCAAAACGCGCAAAGGTTTTCTCTGATACTTGCTGCACTAGCTTGAACGGATCACGGGTATCTATGTCATCAGTCGTCAGCTCTGCAGCACCAAGCGGGCTGATGCTTAACCATAAAAAGACACTTAACATAACGCGAATAAACTGCTTCATATACCGCTCCTACTTATCATCCGATGACATGCTATAGATTAACTGACCGATTAAGTCTTCCAGTACTAATGCTGAGCGCGTGTCATAAATTTTATCGCCATCAGCGAGCATCTCAATATCATCATCCATAAAGCCTGGGGTTAACCCCAAAAACTGCTCACCCAATAAACCTGCAGTTAAAATCGATAAGCTGCTGGTCTCTGGAAATTGATCATATTGCTTATCCATAGTGATGCTCACTATCGGTACAAGCTTTTTGGGGTCGAGCTGAATATCAGTTACCCTTCCGACAACCACCCCGCCCACTTTCACTGGCGAGCGTACTTTTAAGCCACCGATATTGCTAAATTCAGCGTGTAAACTGTAAGTTGCCTGATTAGGCTTAAGCTCAACATTGGCCACATTAAATACCAGCACACAAAATGCCACTAAGCCTGACAATAAGAACAATCCAACCAATAACTCTATTTTCCGTGTCAACATACGACTAAACCACTTTAATTAATGAATGCAAAATTTACCCAACTTACCTCCCGCTAACACTCAGCAGTTAACATCAATTGCCGAACATAATCGCTGTCAGTAAAAAATCGAGCGCTAACACTGCTAAACTCGCCTGAACCACAGTGGATGTGGTCGCTCGGCTAATGCCTTCGGGGTTGGGAATGACTTCATAACCACGATATAAAGATATCCAGGTTACCACTACGCCAAAAAGCACACTTTTGATTAAACAATTTACAATATCTTGGCGCCACTCAACCGATGCTTGCAGAATTGACCAAAAAGAGCCGCTATCAATGCCTTTCCATTCAACTCCCACTAAATGACCGCCGATAATGCCAACAAGACAAAACATCATCACTAATAATGGCAGGGTGATAACCCCCGCCCAAAAACGTGGCGCTATGATTTGGTGTAAAGGGTCAACCGCCATCATCTCTAAGCTTGATAACTGCTCGGTTGACTTCATTAAGCCAATTTCAGCGGTTAATGCCGAGCCTGCGCGCCCTGCAAAAAGTAATGCCGCAACCACAGGACCAAGCTCTCTTAATAAGCTCAATGCCACCATGGGCCCTAGGCTTTCGACCGTGCCAAAATCAGCCAGTACCGTATAAGCTTGTAATGCCAGCACCATACCGATGAACAGGCCAGAGACTATGATGATCACCATGGAGCGAACACCCAACACATAAACTTGCTTGGTGATTAAGCCAATATCTTTTTTAACATTCGGCCAACGGGCAATAGCGCCCCATAACATCAGCCCTGCTCGGCCTAGACCTGAAATAAAATCCAAAGCAAAGCGGCCAATATTACTGATAAAGTTAATCACGTCCACTTAACATCTCCTGTTGATAGTCTTCAGCTGGATAATGAAAAGCCACCGGCCCATCGGGTGCTCCATGAATAAATTGCTCAATTTGTGGATTGGTTGAAGCCCGTAATTCAGCAGGCGTGCCTGAAGCGATTACTTTTTTCTCGGCGATAACATAAACATAGTCGGCAATACTCAATACTGCATCCACATCGTGGGACACGACCACCGAAGTCAGCCTCAATGTTTCAGATAATTCGCCAATCAATTTCACCAACACCGCCATCGAAATAGGATCTTGACCGGCGAAAGGCTCGTCATACAAAATCATTTCAGGCTCAAGTGCTATCGCCCGCGCCAATGCAACTCGGCGCTGCATGCCGCCGGATAACTCATTGGGCATCATCAGAGCGGCGCCCCGCAGCCCCACGGCTTGCAGCTTCATCAACACAATCTTACGAATAATAGTTTCAGCTAACCCTGAGTGCTCACGCAGCGCAAACGCCACATTATCAAACACATTCATATCGGTAAAAAGCGCCCCACTTTGAAACAACATACTCATGCGCTTTCGCTGCTCAAATAATTGTTGCCGCTTCAGTTGGTGAATGTTTTGCCCAGCAAAAAGCACCTCACCACTATCAGGGGTTAATTGACCGCCGATAAGTTTAAGTAAGGTGGTTTTACCTATGCCACTTGGCCCCATAATGGCGGTCACTTTGCCAGTTGGAATGCTGAGACTGATATCATCAAAGATAACCTTAGTCCCTCGGCTAAAGCCCATGTTCTTAACTTCTACAAGGGCTGACCTAGTGGGCTCTAAACTTGGAGTAGACATGTCTATAGAGGAAATAATAGCCTTCCTAGAGAACGAGATGTAGAGCTGAAGTGTACGAAATTGTGTAAGAACCTACAACAAATCAATCACCATGCGTTACAATCCCTAACAATTTTCGCAATAGCGATGATTTTTGTTAATATCTGACAAAAATATCGCCATAACTCAAATAATTGGAACAAGATGCTTTTTAATATCATGATGCTCATCGTCGGATTGGGCGCATTAGTTTGGAGCGCAGATCGCTTTGTTTACGGAGCTGCCGCCTTTGCTAGAAACTTAGGCCTGCCACCAATGTTAATCGGTTTAACCATTGTGGCCATGGGCAGCTCAGCGCCAGAAATGCTGGTTGCTGCCACCGCATCAATGGAAGGCATGAGCGATACTGCAATTGGTAACGTGCTCGGCTCAAACGTGGCTAACATCACCTTGATATTAGGGGTTACCGCATTGTTTGGGGCTATTTCAGTTCGCTCAGAAACCTTAAAGCGTGAAATTCCAATCATGATTGCGGCAACCGTATTAGCTGGCTACCTTATTCACGACGGCATGCTCACCCGTGTTGAAGGTGGGGTATTATTAATCGCATTTTTCGCCTTGATGGGCTATTTCATTTGGAGCGCGATGCGAAATAAGAAAAAAGATGTCCTAGCTGATGAGTCTGACGCAGAGATCCCTAAAAATGTACCCACATTACATGCTATTATCTGGATCATTGTTGGTATGGTGTTATTGCCACTCTCGGCAGACTGGATGGTGACAGGCGCGGTAGGCATTGCCAAGACATTTGGCTTGTCAGATCTGGTCATCGGCCTGACCATTATTGCCATTGGCACCAGTTTACCGGAACTAGCAGCATGCATCGCTGGCGTCCTAAAAAAAGAAGACGACCTCGCGATTGGTAATATTGTTGGCTCAAACATTTTTAATATTTTAGCAGTGCTGGCCATTCCAGGGCTGATTGCCCCAGGTGAAATCGACATAAATGCAAGCGGTCGAGATTTTTACATGGTACTAGCAACCAGCACCGCATTAGCAGTACTGGTATTATCGAGTGGCGCTAAAAAGCAGCTTACTCGCTGGCATGGAGCCCTTTTATTAATCGTCTTTATTGCGTACCAAGTTGTCTTATTTCAATCACAATAATGGGGCATAAAGATGTGTGACTCACCAAAGCGTAACCCGAAATCGCTTTGGACAATAGAGAGATACATATGACAGAACAAACACAATTGCGCCAATGGGGTCGTCAAGTCATTGATATTGAAAAGGCAGCATTAGATAACCTTTATCAATATGTAGACTCAGACGAGTTTGGCCAAGCCTGTGAACTCATTTTAGAATGTAAAGGCAAAGTCATTGTCATGGGCATGGGCAAATCTGGCCACATTGGCAATAAGATTTCTGCCACACTCGCCAGCACAGGCACGCCTGCATTTTTTGTTCACCCTGGCGAAGCAAGCCATGGAGACTTAGGCGCTCTGGCAAAAAATGATATTATTTTAGCCATATCAAATTCTGGTGAAGCCAGTGAAATTCTCACCTTAATGCCCGTTATACAGCGCATGGGTGTCCCGGTAATCGCGATTACGGGTAAACCAGAATCCAATATGGCCAAGCTATCTAAACTGCATTTATGTATTGAAGTGCCTGAAGAGGCCTGCCCATTAGGGCTAGCACCAACATCAAGCACTACCGCAACCTTGGTGATGGGTGACGCCTTGGCCGTAGCATTATTGCAAGCGAAAGGCTTTACCCGTGATGATTTCGCCCTATCCCACCCTGGTGGATCTTTAGGTCGTAAACTATTACTTAAAGTCAGCGATGTAATGCACAAAGGCGCTGATATTCCACAGGTGAAAAGTGAGCTCTGCATTACTGAAACCCTATATGAGATCTCAAATAAAGGTTTAGGTATGACTGCAGTGATCGATAATGCAGACAAGCTAGTCGGGATCTTTACTGACGGTGATTTACGCCGCGTCATCGATGCTGAAGTGAACCTGCGTACTACCGCTATTGCCGATGTAATGACAACCAACTGCATTACCATCAGCCCAGGTATTTTAGCCGCGCAAGCATTACAGATTATGGAAGAAAAAAGTATTAACGGTTTAATTGTCGTAGACGAGAACCAACGCCCAGTCGGCGCACTTAACATGCTCGATATGGTTAAAGCTGGAGTCATTTAACATGTCATTACACGAAACACTGCACCAAGGTTTTTACGGCCCAATCTCTGATGATGTTTGGCAAAAAGCCAAAAAAATTAAGCTGCTTATTTGCGATGTCGATGGGGTATTTTCCGATGGCCGTATTTATTTAAGTAATGCAGGGGAAGAGTTAAAAGCATTTCATACCCGTGATGGTTATGGCATTCGCTCTATTTTAACCAGTAATATTCATGTTGCTGTGATAACCGGGCGTAAATCTGCCATTGTGGAAAATAGAATGACCGCTTTAGGTGTCACTCATATTTATCAAGGTGTTGATGATAAACTAGTGCCTTACCAAAGCCTGTTAGATACCTATGGCGTTAGCCCAGATGAAGTCGCCTATATTGGTGATGACATGGTTGACTTACCTGTGATGAAACAGGTTGGCCTTGCAGTTTGTGTGGCTGATGGCCATCCTTATGTTAAACAACATTGCCATATGACCACCACCATTAACGGCGGAAATGGCGCATTACGTGAACTCACCGATTTGCTATTACTTAGCCAAGATAAGTTTGAAAATGCCCACGGAATGAGTATATGAGCCGAGTGACCTTCGCTATTATCGGATTTTTTGGCGCAGCCTTAGTCCTTTATTGGCAAGTACAAGTTAAACGTAGTCAGATGGAGGCAAGTACATTGCCAGCCCCTGCTCGCCCTGATTTTATCGCCAATGACTTACGCACCACTGAATTTAATGAGCAAGGTTTAGTGCAAAGCCGAGTCTCAGCGAAATACATGGAGCACTTTCAGCAAAGTAATGAAACCATGTTTACTGAGCCTGTCTACCTTATTTATCCTGAAAATGGTGAAGCCGAATGGCAATTAAGCGCAGATTTAGGCAAGCTGAATAATGAAACAGGCAAAGTAGTTTTAGAAAATAATGTTATTATTGATGCAATAAACATCGACGAGCCATTACAATCTTTGACAACCACCATGTTGGCACTCGATATGAACACCATGATTTTGACCTCAGATAGACAAATTTTTGTTACTGGGTCAGATTTTAATATACAAGGTTTAGGCCTGTATGCTGATTTAAATGCTCAAGAACTTGAACTTTTAAGTCAAGTAGAAGGAACGTATGAAGCAAAGTAAACTTTTGATTGCCTCACTACTCAGTGTAGTCAGTATTGCCAGCGCCTATGCAAAAGAAGGCGATTTACAGCAAGAGCTTAAAGTCGCAGCTGTGAGCCAAAAAGCTGACATAAAAAACAATCAGGTCATCTTCTATGGCCCAGTTAATGTGACTCAAGGGTCGATTAACATTAATGCCGACGAATTACGCGCATTTGGCACCGAAAGCGGCACCCAAAAAACCATGGTTGCCACAGGTAACCCTGCGACATTTTCCCAAGAGTTAGATGATGGCCGTATTGGTACTGCCAGTGCCGATGAAATTAAATATGAGCTTGCCACTAGCATTTTAACCTTAACGGGTAATGCTAAATTGGACCAAGCTGGCAGCCAGGTTACTGGTAACCTAATTAGCTACAACATTGAAAAGCAGCAGTTAATTGCTGAAAGCACCGGTACTGGTGAAGATCGGGTTATCACTATTTTTCAACCAGAAAGTCACCCAGACTTGATTGATTCTGAAAAGAAAAAAGATGAGCAACCACATTTACCAGACAGCGCTAAACCCGGTGATGACACGCCACCAGCTATAATTGAAAACAACAATTTATCTGCTGTAGAGGCTGTGAACTCAACTGAAACACCCGAAGTAACTGAATCACTTAACGCTGAGGCGCAGGCGACATTGTCAGCCCCAGCAGCTGAGCAAAATGACTAATGACCCAAATTACGTTAACCGCTGAAAATCTCGCTAAGAGTTATAAAAGTCGCCAGGTAGTAAAAGATGTCAGCCTGACGGTAAAAACCGGCCAAATTGTTGGCTTACTTGGCCCTAATGGTGCGGGTAAAACCACCACCTTTTATATGGTCGTAGGCCTAGTCAAAAGTGATAAGGGCCGCATTCTGATCGATGAAGATGATTTAACCGCAGATCCAATGCATTTGCGCGCCCGAAAAGGCATTGGCTACTTACCTCAAGAAGCCAGTATTTTTCGTAAGCTCACAGTACACGATAATATAATGGCAGTGCTTCAAACTCGCAAAAGCTTATCAAATGAGCAGCGCATTGAAGAACTGGAACATTTATTAGAAGAATTTAACATAACTCATATCCGTGATAGCCAAGGTATGGCGTTATCGGGAGGCGAGCGTCGCCGAGTTGAAATTGCACGCGCATTAGCGGCAAATCCTAAGTTTATTTTATTAGATGAACCTTTTGCAGGGGTAGATCCTATCTCAGTAATCGACATCAAGAAAATTATTCAACAACTTAAAAGCCGTGGTTTAGGGGTGCTAATTACCGACCATAATGTCCGTGAAACACTTGATGTGTGTGAGCGAGCATATATTGTGAGTCACGGAAACTTGATTGCTGAAGGAACACCTGCTGAGATCTTAGTCAATCAGCAAGTTAGGTCGGTATACTTAGGTGAACAATTCAAGCTATAGTTAGCACTATTCAGTTTTTAGTATGGCATTCGCGGCCAACAACAAACCTTAATCTAGTCTATTTTTCTAGGATCATAAACTAGCGCCCACACTGTTCGTCGCGATGATGTAATTCAATTAGGGACAAGCGGTACATGAAAGCCTCACTCCAACTCAAAATGGGTCAACACTTAACCATGACCCCACAGTTGCAACAAGCGATTCGCTTATTGCAACTTTCCTCATTGGAGCTACAGCAAGAAATTCAACAAGCACTTGATTCAAACCCGCTATTAGAGCTTGAAGACGAATTCACTAAAGCCAAAGAGCCCGTAAAAGAAAACGCCCTGCAAACTGACACCGATTTTAGTGATAATAGCCAAGTCACCATAGAAAAAGACACCTCAACGGTTGATACCACTGAATCGCTCACTAAAGATTCTATGCCTGAAGAACTCCCTATGGATACCACATGGGATGAGGTGTATACCGCCTCGCCGACTTCTGGCTCTGGCGCAGTATCGAGCGGTAATGATATGCCGTTTCAAGGCGAAACCAGTGAAGGCTTGTATGAGCATCTTGAATGGCAAAAAAACCTCACTCCCTTTTCTGAAAATGACTTAGTGATTGCAACCGCCATTATTGATGCCATTGATGAGCGCGGTTACCTCACCCAGAGCGTTGAAGACATTTTGCAATCCTTAGGCACTGACGATATCGAACTCGATGAAGTTGAAGCTGTACTTAAACGGGTACAACACTTCGATCCCGTCGGCATTGCAGCGCGAGATTTAAGTGAGTGTCTATTAATTCAATTAGGCCAATACCCTAATGAAATTCCTTGCATAGATAATGTTAAGTTACTGATTAAAGATCATCTTGATTTAATCGCCGGTCGTGACTTTAGGTTACTGATGCGTAAAACCAAGCTTAAAGAAGATGATTTACGTGAAGCCATTGAATTTATTCAAACGCTCAATCCACGTCCAGGCTTGCAAATTACCCCCATTAAAGATGAGTACGTCATTCCTGATGTTACTGTACTTAAAAAGAATGGTCGCTGGGTGGTCGAGCTAAATCCCGATAACATGCCTAAAATTGGCGTTAATCAGCAATATGCAGCTATGGCCAAAGGCGGTTCAAGCCAAGCTGACAGCCAATTTATTCGTGGTCATTTACAAGAAGCTAAATGGTTTATCAAAAGCATCGATAGCCGTAATGAAACCTTACTAAAAGTGGCTAACTGTATCGTACAATTTCAGCAAGGTTTCTTTGAGTTCGGTGAAGAAGCCATGAAGCCGATGGTGCTCAATGATATTGCTGAAGCGGTTGAAATGCACGAGTCGACCATTTCACGGGTCACGACCCAAAAATACATGCATACCCCCCGTGGACTTTTTGAACTAAAATATTTTTTCTCAAGCCATGTAAGTACCGATGATGGTGGAGAATGCTCTTCTACAGCAATTCGCGCATTTATTAAAAAGCTCGTAGCTGCAGAAAACCCGAAAAAGCCTCTTAGTGATAGTAAAATGGCGACACTATTGGCTGAACAAGGGATTAACGTTGCTCGACGTACGATAGCCAAATATCGAGAGGCAATGCTCATCCCTCCCTCAAACCAACGCAAAAGCTTATAACTTTTTGTTATTGGAGGATGACCTATGCAAATTAACCTGACTGGAAACCATATTGAAATAACTCAATCTTTACGGGAATACGTGCAAACAAAATTTTCAAAGCTTGAACGACACTTCGAACAGATCAATAATGTTCACGTTGTGCTCGATGTTCAAAAGCTACAACAGATTGCCGAAGCCAAACTGCACCTAAAAGGCGGTGAAGTGTTTGCTGTATCGCGTAACGCTGATATGTATGTGGCAATAGACGCCCTGATAGATAAGCTAGACCGTCAGGTAATTAAACATAAAGAGAAACTCACTAAGCATTAACGATGGAACTTCGTACCATCCTGCAGCCGGCGTGCACTACCTGTGCCACTCCGGGCAGTAAGAAAAAGGTACTGGAATTAATCAGCAATTTAATGGCTGCCCAGTACCCAACCCTTTCTTCACAGGCTATTTTTGAAAGTCTAATAGCGCGTGAAAAAATGGGCAGTACAGGTATAGGAAATGGCATAGCAATTCCACATGGGCGCTTAGATAATATCGAAGAACCCATTGCTATTTTAATCAAATGCGAAGAGCCAATCGCCTTTGATGCCATAGACAAGCAACCTGTAGATATTTTATTTGCGCTTCTTGTACCTGCAGATCAGTGCCAGCAACACCTAAGCACATTATCTAGCATGGCAGAGAAACTCAGTGATAAATTGATACTTAAACGACTTCGAAAGAGTCATGACGCTACAGAACTTTATCAGGTTATTACTGCATGAAACTTGTCATCGTATCGGGACGTTCAGGTTCAGGAAAATCAGTCGCACTGAGAGTGCTTGAAGATTTAGGTTATTACTGTGTTGATAACCTGCCACTGCCACTGATTGGCAGCCTGCTTGAACAGCTTAAAGATAGTAACGAGCTTGTCGCCATTAGCGTCGATGTGCGTAATATCGAAGAGCAAGGCAAAGTACTCAAAGAGCAAATTGCTTTACTGTCTGACGATACCAGCATTACCAGTTTCTTTTTAAACGCCAACGATAAAGTGTTACTGAAGCGTTTTAGTGAGACCCGCCGATTACACCCACTGTCTAAGAATCAAATTTCGTTACAAGAAGCCATTAAGCTTGAGGGGCGGTTACTCGAACCCATAGCCAAAATGGTTGATCACTATATCGACACCTCGCAAACTAATATCTACGAATTGAGCGATCATGTTCGGCAAATCTTGCTAGGCAGTGTTGATAAAGAATTAGTGGTACATTTTGAGTCATTTGGCTTTAAGCATGGCATGCCGGCTGAAGCAGACTTTATGTTTGATGTGCGCTTTTTACCGAATCCGCACTGGGAGCTTGAGTTAAGGCCCTACACAGGCCTAGATGCGCCCGTGCAAGAGTTCTTAGAGCGACAGCCTTTGGTGAATAAGTTTATCTGGCAAATTGAAAACCTTTTTGACACTTGGATGCCACATTTAGAGCGTAATAACCGCAGCTACCTGACCATTGCCATTGGTTGTACTGGCGGTCAGCACCGTTCGGTTTATATTGCCGATCAGCTCGCTAAACGTTTCAACAACTCTAAGCACAAAGTCAGCGCCCGCCATAGAGAGCTTGGCATTGAATAAGCTAACCACATCGCCAGCCAAAACGGTGGCCTATTCAAAGCAAATTACCATCAGTAACAAGCTAGGCTTGCATGCGCGAGCGGCGACTAAATTGGCAATTTTAGCTACCGAGTTTGACGCAACTATCACCCTTATCCAAGGTGAGAAACAAGCCAGTGCTGCCAGTGTATTGGGGTTATTAATGTTAGAAAGTGGCATTGGTAAAATCATTACTGTTGAAGCTCAAGGCCGTGATGCAGAAAAAGCCCTTGAGGCCGTATGCAAGTTAATCAACGATAAATTTGACGAAGAAAGCTAACCGCCTGCGCCCAGTAACATCTCCAAGGAAACACAGCGACTCACCTTTACCATTATTTTATTAGCTATACTCAACACACCACCAAGCAGTATTAGCGTGTTTATGAATTGCGCATCAAGCCATCAGATATTAGAAATTTCTTCATTCTTTCCGGTGAGTTAAGTTAACATTTCATCATCGTCTTTTCAGGAGTAGCCAATGGGTATTGAAGTCATCGACAGCGAACTGACCGAACAACGTCTTAATCAGCTTACACAAGCATTAGGTAGCGGTATGTTTGTTCATGTCAGAAATATGCTTCATGACATGGCCGCCTCCGATGTCGCATTAATTCTTGAATCATCACCGCCGAAAACTCGTCAAGTGTTATGGCAACTGATTGATCATGAGCAAGCGGGTGAAATCCTAGAAGAACTCGGTGAAGAGTTAAAAGATTCACTCATCAGCGCTATGACCCCAGAAAAAGTAGCCCAAGCCACCTCAGGGATGGATACCGATGACTTGGCTTACATCTTAAGAAGTTTGCCAGATGCTGTTTATAAAAAAGTACTGCAATCCATGAGCAGTCAAGACCGCCATCGCGTCGAACAAGCACTGTCATACCCTGATGACACCGCTGGCAGTATCATGAATACTGATACGGTCACTTTGCGTCCTGACGTTAATATTGATGTGGTATTACGCTATTTGCGCCAGCGCGGCAACTTACCCGATACCACAGATACCTTATATGTGGTTGATCGCAACGATCATGTGCTTGGTGGGGTGCGCCTTGCCGATCTACTCACCTGTGATCCTAATTCAACCATTCGCAGCATCATGGATCCTGAATTAGAAAGCATCCCTGTGGACATGCCTGATAATGAAGTGGCGCAATTATTTGAACGCCATGACTGGATTTCGGCCCCAGTGGTAGATGAAGCACAAAAATTATTAGGCCGTATTACCATTGATGATGTGGTCGATGTTATTCGTGAAGACGCCGAACACTCAATGATGGGGATGGCGGGTATGGATGACGATGAAGATACCTTTGGCCCAGTAATGAAAAGCACCTTCAGACGCTCGCTATGGCTTACCATTAACTTGTTTGCCGCCTTACTTGCTGCATCAGTAAGTAATATGTTTGAAGGCACGTTAGAGCAATTTGCCACCATCGCGATTTTAATGACTATTGTCCCTAGTATGGGCGGTGTGGCAGGCAATCAAACCTTAGCTCTGGTTATTCGTGGTATCGCCTTGGGTCATATTGGTCAAAGTAACTCCCGTTGGCTTATAGGTAAAGAATTAGCCATTGGTTTTCTTAATGGCCTCATGTGGTCGGTACTGGTCTTCTTTGCAGTGTGGCTATGGAAAGGTGATATGGCACTGGGCGGTCTCATTGGCGGCGCGATGCTCATTAACATGACCGTTGCCGGACTAGCGGGGGCCAGTATTCCGCTCATACTTAAAAAACTCAATATCGATCCGGCATTGGCTGGCGGTATGGTACTAACCACAGTCACCGATGTGATTGGCTTATTCGCCTTTTTAGGCTTAGCGACCATTTTCTTAATGTAGCGCCGTAAAACCCCCTCTCTCATCAGCATAAAAAGCGGCATTTATTGCCGCTTTTTTGTGCCTTAAAACCATAGAGTTTTAATGGTTACTTTTGTTTACCAATTAAAACCAATTCGCACCAAAATAGTACTTTTGCACCAAGATGTTTCACGCTCACTTTTTAGAGCTAACACTTTAAAAAAATAAGTCACTGTAATAAAAGGGTAAAATATTTATTTCATAATTGGCACAAGTATTCCATTGAGTTACGTATCACTAAAGAGGTAGCTTTTAATTTGACCAATTTAGTGGAGAAATTTAAGCCTTATAAATTTGAATATCAGCAGGAGTCGATGATGAAATTATTACACACATGTTTGAATCTTTGTCGTAATCAGTGCCACTTTTATAAGCATGTAGGCTGTAGCCTATGGGAAGTAGAATAGTCTTATCGTTAAGCCGACGAAGTTAATCGCTTTTAAATGCTTGGAGCTAATATGTCAGCACAAACAAAGTTTTATCCCGAGAGCTTTCAGCAGCAAGTGATCGCTGAAGTGAAGCAACATAATCGATTAATTTCTGATGTTGCTAAGCAATACTGCATCTCAGCAAAAACGGTTTACCAATGGGTTAAAAATAAAGAAACCGCGATGACATCAAAAACTAATGCCGAGGGCGTGACCACTCGCAAGCGTACACAAGCTAAACAGAAAAGCGCTTTAGTGTCAGAGATAGCTCACTTACAACTTAAGATATCTCAGCTGAATCAGCAGCTGTTATCGATTAATAGCAATTAGTGGGGATTAACTCAGTTCCGACAAACTTGATTGAATTAAACGCTGCCCCCATCGGCAATTAATTAGCGACAAATCTATTGTAAAATATAGAGCTGTTCACCCTCAGGTTTGTCAATTTTATTACATAAAAAGCTGATATAAAGCAGCTATGTAAGCTAAAAACCTGCAACAGGGACTAACAATAATAATAGGTCGCAGGAATGCCAAAAGGCAGTGTAAGGCCGGTGCTAATGAAAGGATGTCATTAGTGCCAGTAAAGACAAAACGAATTGATTTTATAACGGTTCCGGCAGGTTTGATTCGATAAGCGCACCACCCCAAGTGCACTTATTAAGAAGCTAATATTCCGACGATAAAGGCTTTTAAACAATCAAGCTTGTCAATTTTATTCAAGCTCAGTGACTGCATTCCCCCCATGATTGCAGTATCACTGAATTGAAACCTGCAACAAGGCTAACAATAATTATAAGTCGCAGGTATGCCTACAGGCAGGTAAACCACCCTAAGGTAAGGATGTCACTAGGGTGATTGGAGATAGATTCAGGCAGATTTGATGTGTTGCTAACTGTTCCCCAGCAGTGAGCAATAGAGGTTTTATTAGGGCTTAAGCGCCCAAGGTAATACTTCTATCAACATGGCTAATTTATCCGTTTCAACAAGGTGACAGCACTCTCCCCCATGCTTGCATGGTCACTGAATTGAATACCTGCAACAAGGAATAATAACAATAATATGTCGTAGGCAAGCAACAGCGTAACTCTGATGAATGGAAGTCATAAGGGGAAATATTAAAAAGCATAAACTAGGAGATGTATTACGAGTATTAACTAATTTAACAACCAATAGCTTTGATTTGATTGATGGTCGTCCCCAGCGACTATTGATTATGAAAACATTCTATACCCCTTACTTCATGGAATGGCTTTCTACTATCAAACCTATTGAGTCCGTTGACGACTATTTGGACATGAGCAACTGCTTCTCTCCCCAGTTTTCGTAGTGAGCGAATGAATAAGTTTTCATCAACAACAGTTTTAATGCCGATACATTTTGTCGGTAGACAATGCACAAAAAGCCCTGATGGAAGGATCCATCAGGGCTTTTTTATCTTTAAACGTTATAAACGTTCTCAGCCTATGTAGAAACAGCGCCACTCAATTAGTCTTTTTCTGCGGCTAATCTCATATAGCGTTGTGATGACCAGTCAAAGTAATACTCTTGCCCTTGCCACTGATAAATTGTTCTGCCGTCTCTTTGGATAGCGCGGGCATTTTCAGGTAGCTGGGTTAAGCCACTGGCGTATTCAATACTGGTGGTGGATCGTTTCGGTTGAGACACCACTTGATGTTGCTGCGGTTGCACATAGTTTCTGCGGTAATGGCGATCATAGTAATCATAGCGATAGGGCGTTTGCCAGCCGTTATTCCAGCCTATGCCATTATTCCAGCCATAGCCCCAGCCATTATTCCATCGATTTCCCCACCGGTTATAATAAGGGTAACGCCAACCGTTATTCCACCCCACACCGACGCCCCAGCGCACTGATGAACCTGAATGACGTGAATGACGTGAATGACCATGATGACGATCGGATGTAAGATATCGCAGTTGCGGCAAGCCATCAAAAGCTTGCATGCTAGCTGAAATCTTGTGGGGACTCGCGTCTTGAGCATTAGCCCCTTGGGCATTAGTGCTTATGCCAAGCATTAAACTCAAGCCTACAGTTACTGAGATATACCCTTTTAAGCTCATCAGATATAAAGCCGTAAAGCAGGTCTTTGGCAGTGTCTGTTGTGCTTCTTTGTTCATCTCACGCCCCCCTTTGTACCTAAGCAGCATTTTCTACAGCAGCTAATATAGGGCAATTAAATGGCAATTACCCTATAAACAAGTCTAGCTCAAAACAACCTATAACCAATAACCATCGCTTAACCCTATTTTAGAAAAATGCTCATAGATACCGGCGCTATCTGGTTAATTCAAATCAACATCTAACCCATAATCATCGCTTAACCCAGTTTTATAAAAATGCTGATAGATACGCGGGCAATAGCTATGAGCAGGTTAATTAAAATCAACGACCAACAAATAAACATCGCTTAACCCTATTTTAGAAAAATGCTCATAGATACCGGCGCGATCTGGTTAATTCAAATCAACATCTAACCCATAATCATCGCTTAACCCAGTTTTATAAAAATGCTGATAGATACGCGGGCAATAGCTATGAGCAGGTTAATTAAAATCAACGACCAACAAATAAACATCGCTTAACCCTATTTTAGAAAAATGCTATAGTGCGCCCCAAAGAGCGATTAACAATAGAGTGAATAAGCCATGAGTTTTAAGGATTTACGTAGCTTCATTGATCACCTTGAAGCTAATGGTGAACTAAAGCGGATTAGTTATGCTGTTGATCCCAATCTAGAAATGACTGAAATTGCCGATCGCGTCTTGCGCTCTGGCGGCCCTGCGTTGTTATTTGAAAACCCAACCAATAACGACATGCCAGTTTTAGTGAATTTATTTGGCACTCCAAAACGTGTTGCTATGGCGTTAGGTAAAGACGACCCACTGGCTTTGCGTGAAGTGGGTGAATTGCTAGCTTTTTTAAAAGAACCTGAGCCGCCAAGTGGCTTTAAAGACGCTATTGCCAAAATACCTAAGTTCAAACAAGCGTTAAACATGCCGCCAAAAACAGTACGTAACCCACCTTGTCAGGAAGTGGTATTAACTGGTGACGAGGTGGATTTAACCAAATTACCGGTACAACATTGCTGGCCTGGCGATGTGGCGCCTCTAGTGACTTGGGGATTAACCATTACTAAAGGTCCGCGCCAAAAAAGACAAAACTTAGGGATTTATCGCCAACAGCTATTAGGCAGAAACAAACTGATTATGCGCTGGCTTGATCACCGCGGCGGCGCATTAGACTTTAAAGATTTCAAAGAAAAACACCCAGGTGAGCGCTACCCTGTGGTGGTGGCATTAGGCGCCGATCCGGTGACTATTTTAGGCGCGGTAACACCTGTGCCAGACTCAATGAGCGAATATGCTTTTGCGGGTTTACTGCGTGGTGAACGCACCGAAGTGTGCAAAGCCATCAGTTGCGACTTAGAAGTCCCAGCCACCAGCGAAATCATTTTAGAAGGCTATATTGACCCTGAAGAAATGGCTGAAGAAGGCCCTTATGGCGATCACACTGGTTACTATAACGAAACAGACAAGTTTCCAGTTTTCACCGTCACCCATATGACCCAGCGTAAAGATGCGATTTATCACAGCACCTACACAGGTCGTCCACCGGATGAGCCTGCCATGTTAGGTGTGGCGTTAAACGAAGTCTTTGTGCCGATTTTACGTAAGCAATATCCTGAAATTATCGACTTTTACTTGCCGCCTGAAGGTTGCTCGTATCGCATGGCAGTAATTTCAATTCGGAAGCAATATGCCGGTCATGCCAAACGGGTAATGATGGGCGCTTGGTCGTTCTTGCGACAGTTTATGTACACCAAATTCATCATCATCGTTGATGAAGACGTCAATTGCCGCGATTGGCAAGATGTGATTTGGGCGATTACCACCCGTATGGACCCAACAAGAGATACCGTAATGGTGGATAATACGCCGATTGATTACCTTGATTTTGCCTCGCCTATTGCCGGTTTAGGTTCAAAAATGGGCTTAGATGCGACCAATAAGTGGCCAGGCGAAACTGACAGAGAATGGGGCACGCCAATTGTGATGGATCCAGCAGTAAAAGATAAAGTGGATCAAATCTGGGACGAATTAGGTATTGATGATAGCCCAACGCTATAATGCCCAGCTAAAGAGTTAACCCTCTACCCTACAAATAAAATAAAAACACCCTTCAAAGAAAGGGCTACCAAGGATGTTAGATGAACACCATTCGCTGTAAAGTTGAAAAGATCACCCCATTTAATGATGCTGTTTTTCAGGTCATACTTAAACCAGAAGTCCCTTTTGACTTCAAAGCAGGGCAATACTTATCCATCGTTATGGGAGAAAAAGACAAACGTCCTTTTTCTATCGCCTCTGCACCTAACGCTGATTTAATTGAGCTGCACATTGGCGCCGCGGTATCAGAAAGCTACCCAATGCAAGTGGTTGAGCGCCTAAAAAACAACGAGTTTATTGATATTGAAGCCCCTGCTGGTGAGGCTTTTTTTCGTCAAGACAGCCAACGCCCTCGCATCATGATTGCTGGCGGCACGGGGTTTTCATACATTAAGAGTATTATTGAGCAGCAAATTGCTAGCGGCCATACAATAAAAACACAGTTTTACTGGGGTTGTCGTAACGAGCAAGCCATGTACTACCAAGACATTGCCCGCCAATGGCATGCAAACCATGAATGGTTAGAGTTTATTCCCGTTGTTGAAGAAGCGACAGCTAACTGGAATGGTAAACAAGCCAACTTGCTTGAGCAAATAAACCAAGATCATATCAGCTTAGTGGGTTACGACATTTATATTGCTGGCCGTTTCGATATGGTTGGCGCCGCCCGTGAAGTCTTTCGCGGTATGGGCGTAGAAGAAGCTCACCTTTATGGTGATGCCTTCGCATTTATCAAATAAGCCTAATTGATTTACCCATTAAAAAGCCGACTATTTTAGTCGGCTTTTTGTTTACCCCCATTATTTCTTCGCACTAAAACTCAATTATTCAGTACGCTAAACTAATGGCTAGAATTGTACTTTCTCATATTTAGACCAAGCTACAAGTCCATCCATAAAAGGGAATATCCATACAGCGGTATTCTCAGTGGAATGCACTCTAAAGAAAATCAATTCGGTTTCTTGAATATCCATTCGACGAATTTCACGGTAAAAGCGCATTGCCGACGGGGTAACGAAGTCTGGCTTTATAAACTCTTTTTGAGCTATTTTGCTATAGAAAACGTCAACCTCATAATCGCCAATGGTTTGTTCATATTGATTAAACGTACCACGGGTTTTCCATTTAATTGGCGTCGTACTGCAATCTTCGTCAGTGATGCAGATCGTGGTATAGATTTGGCCACTCTTTTCACCGTCATAGACAAGTGAGAGACTAAAATCACCACGGATAAGCTTCTCACCTGCTGCGGGAAAATACACGTCAGCATGGTAATGATGCTCGATAATATTGCCAACGCTATCTTTTGGGATCAGCACTCGATTAAATCGAATACGTTCTTCCATTTTTTTAGTTAACGGTACAAATTCACGCATATTCAAGCCAGCAGGCTCTGGAGATAGCGCATTGATATTGATAATCCCAACACCATCACAATCATCTAATGAATAACCAGGACAAGCAGCAAATGAATAATTGTTGCCATTGGTCAATGCAAAAGCACTAAAGCCCTTTAATCCTTGGACAAAGTTACTTTCAGGCGCAATATGTTTCTGCCACTTAGATTTATGCAGTTGATCAGTATCGTTTTTGTATAATAAAGTTGCGCTTTCTTCTAAGCCACCAATATTAATCTCAACTTGCTTGTCGCTGCTCCAAAATGCGGTATTTTTAAGGACTTTATGGTACTCACATTGATACCAAGCAAGAATGATTAATCCAATAACAAATAACGCTCCAGCAATTTTGACCATCACGCTGACATCTAAAAAAGCAGCTCTAATCGTACCGGAGTCAGTTAAAGAAACCATTTTCACATGACTGCGTTCATCAATATGAAGCTGGTAGCCACGTCTTGCGACAGCTTTTAAATGAATTTCAGAAAAAGGCTCTAATTTACGGCGTAATGTACTAATACATTGAGTTAATGAGGTAGGCGCAACCACCCTATCAGGCCATCCTTCCGCCAATAGGTGCTCTTTTGTCCAGATTTCTTCGCTATTATCTAATAATTTAATTAATACTGCATTTTCAGAAAAAGTCAGACTGGTTTTCTCATCATTAAGATGATTAATCAGCTGCTTGGCTGAAGTATCGAGTGTTAAATATGAAGTAATTTTTAGCACTGCCTGCACCTAAAGTTTTACTATTGAGTCAATTGAAATCACATGAATCATAATTCATATCTTATCAAAAATATGTGATTACCGACTCAGTCTTAAAATATTTTAAAATCAGATAATACAAACACTTATATAGATATACCTCAAAATATATTTTTGTTAATTACTGCTATTAACATTGTGAATGAATAACCATTTCATTCTCTAAAATTAAGCATTGCAGTTAAAATATTTTCCGATGAAATAAACTTTGTGAAATCAACATCATTACCCCAACCCATATTGTTAATGCGATATACAAGTTAGACAGAGGAAATTGAACTAACGACGATAAACTACTGCTAGTATCCTGTTGAGGGGCAGCAACTAACATCAGAGCGCGGAAAATGTCACTTGGATTAAGCAATATCATTACCTGTAAAAGTTGACTAGAAAGCTCCACAGTTTCCGCTACCATAAGTGTGAGTAAAATAAGGTCGTAAACCAATACAACCGCTACCCAAATAAACAATAAAATAGCAATGGCTTTAGCTTTTTCAGCCACCTGCAAACTCACCACATAACCCACTAATACAAAGCACATACTCAGTAAAATACTGCTAAACACTAAATGACAGAACAACGGCAACAATAATGACAATTCAGTGCCAGTAAACACATGAATAAGTGCAGCTGTTAATCCAAAAGAAAATACAATAGTGCAAGCTAGCACAGTGATATGGCCAACAAACTTACCTAATAATATCTGACTGCGGCTTAAAGGGTATGACAATAGCAACAGCAAGGTACCAGACTCTTCTTCACCAATAAAACTGTCATAACTCAACAAAATAGCCGTTAATGGTAAAATAAATACTCCAATGGAACTTAGACTGGCCATTAACATTGGCAGCTCTGGAACAGCTAACTCACCCGTGACAACTGAACCTGAAAATGAAATTATTAAGGATAAACTAGTTAATATCAGACCGATAAACACAACCCAACGATTACGAAAGTTGTCTTTAATTTCTTTACTGGCGATGGTTAAAATAGGTGTAAACATCATAATTCCTCAAGCAACGTTTTGCTGACGGTTATTCATGCAGTGATGATAAATATCACTTAAACCAGGTTCTTCAATAGAGAAGTTATAAACGCCACAATGCTGCGTGAGATACTGCATGACTCTTGGCTTATCTACCTGATGAATCAATAATTGATTATTCACAGCCAATGTATTTAAAAACTCATCCTCTGCTATCGCTTGATTAATTTCCTCTCCTTTAAACAACACTTTTAAGTCTGTTAATTGGCGCAACGTCTCTACACAGCCAGAGGCTAATTCCATGCCGTTAGCCATAATAAAAGCACGATCAATATTATCTTCAACAACTGCCAACTCATGGGTACACACTACAATGGCGCAACCTTGGCGTTTGAGTTCATCAATCTTTTGATACATAAACAGTGAGGCCTGTGGATCAAGTCCAACTGTAGGTTCATCAAGTAATAAAATATCAGGAGATGACAATATTGCTTGGGCAAAACCTAGACGCTGCTTCATGCCTTTTGAATAGCTTTTAACCGGATTATCTTGCGCATGCTCAAGGCCAAACTCTTCGAGTACTTGTAGAACTTTTGATTTATCAATCCGCTTTAACGCGGCAAAATAATTCAACACCTCTTTGCCGGTGAGCTTTTCATATAAACTGATATTTTCAGGTAGGTAACCTAGATTGATCTGACGGCGATCTTTCTCATGAGTCACCGTTTTACCCATCATGGTAATTTGGCCCGATGTGGGTTTTACTATGCCTAACAGCATTTTTATCAGGCTAGATTTACCTGCACCATTATGCCCCAGCAATGCTAACGTTTCCCCCGCATGTACCTGTAAACTGATATTGCCTACGGCAGTAAATTCACCGTACTGTTTAATGAGGTTCTGAACCTGAATAACTGAATTTCTTGGCATAAAAACCTACTTATTTAACGAATGCTCAGAAGGCTGAGTTGTTGAAACTATGTTTGAATTTACATATGAATAATCTGCTAGTTCAGCGGCATAACCAATATTGGAATTTGCAGTCGGACTCATCATTGGAAAACTATCCATCACACCTGCTTCCGGCATAATTTGAAATTGCTGCTGAGTCCAGCGCAGCAAAGAAGCCACAGGACTTTTCAATAAAAAATGCGCTTCAGGATAAAGCCAATACAAACGATCTAAATGATCGCTTGGCTGATAAGCTTGCTCGCTAAACCCATCACCTGTTCGATCCCAACCGATAAAACCGCTCCAATAATTCCCTTGTTCTTTATGACTCCATTCAACAATCGTATCGCCGACATACTTCACATGAGCTTGATTATTAATAAACTGGTTACGATATATTTGATTGCCTTCGCCGCCCATCGCCATATAAATACCAATTTCGCTATTAGCAAATTCATTGTTATAAACACGGTTATCACGGGCGCCATAAATGAACATGCTTTTACCTTCATCGCCCGTTGGCATTTTAGGGTTTGCATTAACGATATTATTCACATGATTGGCTTGAACGTCTGAGTCATTGGTCATGTTTAGCAACACACCAAATATCGCAGCACCATTAACTTGATTATGATGTAGATTAATCCGCTTAGAGTTCATTAATGCGTAACCACCATCGACTTTTGTGGCTGCATTATTAAAGGCTTCGTCATCTTCGGTATACATGTAATGAATACCGTATTGCTGCTTAGAAAATTGATTATTGGTGACTAAACTGTGTTTACCTGATTCTAGATACACGCCATCTCTTACATCTTTAATTACATTGCCATTGATAACAGCATGATCCACACGTTTTAGATAAATACCATCGCCTCTATCCAATACAAAGCGTTCAGCATCGCCGCTAATCAGGTTGTGAGAAATTTCAATATGATGGCTATTATCGGCGCGAATGCCAAAGCCATCGCCAGTGAGTACATTGTCAGCGATCACAATGTTTGTCATGCCATCATTAATCAATATGCCTGCATTCAGTTCATATTGATCGTCTCCCCAATTGAGAATGTTTAATTGCTTAATATTGACGTCATTACTGGCAATCGTGATGGCGCTACCTTGACCTTGAGCATCAATAATTGACCTGGGATGACCGATTAATGTGAGGGGCTTATTAATAATCGCATTACCAAGATAGGTTTGATTACTCAAAGCAATGCGGTCATGAGCACTCGCGTCGTCAATAATCTCTTGCAATAAAACAGATTTGACTAGTGGATTAACATTTATTTCCATTGAATCAGCAAGCGTAATAGGTGCAGTAAATACACCAATAATCCACCACCAAATCAATACAAATTTACCCATGGAGTTTCTCACTTTCATCTAACCAATTATCTGAATTTGCTTAGCTAATGACTTTTAGTAAATTAAAAACATTAATACTTTACCAAGCTAACACCTTTGTTTTTATAGGCTTAATGATGGCTCATATTCTCGCCTAATAATTCAATGGTAATGTCGTCAAACTTCAATACAGCCCCACCAAACTCACGGGCAAAATCTTGCGCTGCTTGTTCAGTACTAAATGAGGCTACAGCTGGGCCCATCACCGCTTGTCGACTGGTGCCATAAACATATGTCGCTGTTTTACCGTCAATAAAGAATTCATCTTTGGGATTATCCCAGTCTGTTTTGGCCATATCATGCACCCAAACTTGGTTCACCTGACGGGTATTTTCTGGCTGTAACAAAAAGCTGAACATGTCTCGTGTTGAGCAAAATGATGGGGCATTAGCGACATTATTCAGCTTTAATTGGCCTTTAGGCCCAGGATATTTGGTGATCATCATGCCGCACATATGACAGCGATCATGCTCATGAATTTGGTGAGCATGACGGTCAACTTCAGCCACTATGTTTTCGGGAGTACAAGCAAATAAAAATGGCACCAATAATAAAGATAGTATTTTTTTCATATCAATTTCCAACTGAAACACTGGGTAAATCATTCATATTAAAAAGAATCACCCTCAAAAATAACTAAGGGAAGTCATGTGGCTTGAGGGTGATTCAGGCAAACGTTAAATAGCGTAGGTCTGTCCTGCATATAGGATAAACAAACGTAAGCACATCATGCCGCTAATGGCACAAAATCCTGATAAGTAAAATGCTTTAGCGGAATGGCTAAAAGTTTTACCTGTGGCAAAGTTAAGTAAAATAGGCCCTAAGAACCCAATACCTACAACACCAATCCAGAATAGATTTGCCCATACGCCAGCTGTAAATGCTTCAAAGGCTAATTGTGCACCAGCATTACCTGTCGCTAAAGACATCGCAATCATGCAAATAAACAAAATTTCGGCAATCATGATTGGCCATTCAGCCCCATGAAGGATTTTAAGTTCACTGCTATGCATGTCTTCTTTAAACAAGAATACTGACACCATTTTTGATGCTGCCGCGCCCGCTGAAACACCCGAAGCAATAAATAAAGCAGGTAATACTGCTGTATTAATCAGTGGGAAACGGATTAACGCTGAAATCAAGAAACCAGTATAAGCACACACTGCTGCCGCTAGAATTAACACTGCAACTTCGCAAGGTTTGCGAATTGGTTTTAGCATGTTAATGATTGGCAACAAGATACTTAATGCTGGAATCGATTTGATTTCATCTTCAAAGGCATAAAGACACAACACTGCCGTAAGTGGGATGTACACACATAAAGCGATAACCCCTACTGACATCACAGATGTGAAGTTGTAGAACACCAAGATACGCCAGAAGAACAATGGGTTGGTTAAGTCTAAAACCAGACATAACATACCCAGTGCAATCGTCACAAACGAGATTAAGCTGGCAGCTTTATACAGTGGGGTAGTTTCAGTTTGGCCTTTAAAAAAGCGAATTGCTAAAGCAACCACTAAAGAACCGCCTGAAATACCGGCTAAGAAAAGGTAAACAGCAATTGGCCAAGGCCATGCAACCCCTTCAGATAGCCCCATGGTAAACTCCATTGAACCGTCCATCTTATACCCCCAACTTAACAACTGGAATGTAACGAAGGCTTGGTTCAGTACCAAATTGAGGCTTCATACGCACAGAGTCTTTCACCGCTAATAATTTATTAACGTATGAGGTTGGATCGTTAGCATCACCAAAGATCAACGCATCATATTTACACTGTTGTACACAAGCTGGTAACTCACCTTTTGATAATTTGCTGTTTAAACAGAAATCGCAATTATCAGCCACATCAGTTTCTTCATTAATAAAACGTGCATTGTATGGGCAGGCGCCAATACAGTATTTACAACCTGCACATTTACTTGCGTCCATGGTGACGATCCCTGTTTTAGGATCTTTATGTGCCGCACCTGTAGGACATACACTGACACATGGCGCGTTTTTACATTGCTGACAAGAAACACGAACAAACTTACGTTCGCAGTTACACTCTTCTTTGCCACAATGTGGACATGCTTGCCCTTCAACACCGCCAGATTGATGTTCCATCAACATTCTTGATTTGCCGTCAGGTAAGTTATTTGCGACATTACATGCCTCTTTACACTCACCACAACCGACACATTTATTTTGATCAAACACCATAACGTAATGAGGTTTGTTAGCATCTTCGTTGTCATCTTTAACTGAAGTACAGCCCATAGGGCCCAGAATTAAAGAAGCAGCTCCAATACCTTTTAGAAACCTCCGTCTTTCTATATTTTCACTCACAACATCCTCCCTAGTGCAGCTATCGCTGACTGGTATTTATTGGTTCGCTGCAAATTCAAATGACGAATCATCGACTCAATTCATCTAATTTAAATTCGGCTTTCATAATTGCGTTATTAATAGATTGTCTATTAAAAGATTGAGTTTGATTGGTCAGTAAGATGCGCCAGTGATCTATCGCGTCAACATATTCACCCTTAAGGTAAGCATCTGTTGCGAGTAGCAATCTGGTATTAAGCTCATCACGTTGAAAACTCAACGCTGTATCAATGACCATTTTGGTCTCAGGTAAAAACTGACGACTATCTCGGTAATACATTGATGTCGCTTTTATGCCTAATAACTCAGCATCAGCACCCACTAGCTCAATTAACTGATCTAGCGTCGTCACAGAGTCAGCATATAAACCGCCTTCTGCATATGATTGTGCTAACGAAATAAGCGCTAATTCATTTTGTGGTTGTTGCTGAACTTGATCTCGCCCTTTAGTAATACTGGCTGCAATCAAGTAATCCACCGATTCATCTGCCTGACCTTTATCCCAACCTTGGAAATGTCCTCCACTGGCATATATAGATAACGAAAAAATCAATACAGCGACTGACATCCATAATGGACTTTGATAAGAACCAGCAAGCTTAAATTCATCATATTTAAGGCAATGCTCGCCATTGTTACCGTCAGCCACTTTATTGGCTTGTTTCATCACAGTGCTGCTCAAATTACGGTTATATACACTGTGATGAAACCAGAAGAGTCCGATAAATATACTCAGACATACTGCTATACCTAAGGCCAGAATATTCATAAGTGTCTCTTCTTTCTTGAATTTAATTAATGAGTTATCACCAAAATTTCAATGACAACTTGTTGTTAGTAAAAGCTTAGTGAGAGCCCATCATGCCGTTCATGCCCATACCTGTTAGGCCCATACCTTTTGCGTTTTCACTCGGTGCTTCAGACTTAACTAATTCCACTTCAAAAATTAATGCGGTATCACCAGGAATATCACCAGCACCGTCTTTGCCATACGCTAGCTCAGATGGAATGGCAAAACGAAAGGTTGAGCCTTCAGGCATCAAGCGTAAACCTTCTTCCCAACCAGCAATGGCTGTCAGTAATGCAAAACGAACTGGATCTGTCGTTTCATCAAATACAGTCCCATCAACTAATGTGCCTTTGTACTTCACAGTGACCACATCTTCAGGGTTAGGTTTTCTGCCTTCACCCATTTTTATCACTTCATACTGCAAGCCAGAACCCGTCACCTTAACGCCATCTTTCGCTTTGTTTTCAACTAAGAAAGCATCACTGGCTTTTTTACTTTCAAGGGCAATTTGTTGCATTTTTTGGCTACTCAATAAATTAAGTAGTTCACTTCGATCGTTTAAGTAAGTCAGCACATCTTCATCAGACATTTTTTGTTCATTCTTAAGCGCATCAATCACACCATCAATCACCAATTGAACATTAATTTGAGCGCCAAGCTCCGTTTGGTTATAAATTTGGCTTGATAGGTAATTACCAATAGAAGCGCCCATGCTGTAAGACTGTTTTTCAACATCGCTTTCTACGTTTTGAGCAGCAAAACTGCCTGCTGATAAAACCAATGTCATACACGTTGCAATGGCTAAGGTACTTTTCTTTAATAATTTCATTTGGCACTCTCTCTTGGAAAATAGATTGACCCAGCGACAACACATCATCAGGTCTTAAATAGGTAATAAAATGGTTAAGGTAATTCTGTTACTCTTCCTGACAATCGCCAGCCGTAAATTCCATCGGCCATATGTCTAACCCCTGTGTAACCTAGTTTTACTGTTTCTCGTGCAGCCATCGCACTTGAAGTACATAAAGTGTTAGCACAGTAGAACACCATCACCGCATCCTTATTTTTGGGAAGTAACTTTTTCCAGTTCTTAACGTTGAAGTACACCGCACCAGGGATAAACCCTTCAGCCCATAACTCCAATGTGTTTACATCAAAAAAATAAACATCTTCATTGCCCACTAACGACTCAGCTTCACGCATTGAAATCGGATTAAGCTGAATGTCATTAATAGGAATTGGAATGAGATCCCCACCCGCACCAGCAAACACTTGTGCTTGCACTGCGACGAACAACGATACTGAAATCAAAATCTTGCTAAGTAGTTTTTTCATGGTTTTCTCTCAAAATATCTCGGCATCGGCTGACGCCGAGTTATTAAAAAATGGCTACTCACATACGTGAGTAGCCATTAGGGTTTTACATTTTTTTACCATTAATAATGGCTTGAGCTTGAGTCACGTAAGTGAGTGCTGCATCAATACGTTTATGGGTATAACGCGCACCATGGACACCCCAAGAACCATCTTTTTCAAGCAGCGTCACTGCATCTTGTGCTTTATCAGCCAATAGAAGAACTTGTGATTTATCTTCAACAGATAACTTAGTCACTTCTAATAATTGGTCGATAGTGTCAAGAGCGCCGACAACTTGAGCGTAAGTTTCTTTGATAGGCGTTTGGAACTTCATCACTTCGCCGTAGATCTCTTGTTGATCTTCGTAGTGTAGGCTTGGATCAAGTTCTGATTGGAACTGACTGTGACAACCTTTACCATTAACGACATTATCATCAGAGATAGCAGTACGAGCACAAGACCACATTAAATCTAAGTAGTTATTACCATTAGCATTCTTCGCAACAGTCCAACCTTTCACAGTAGATTCACGAGGTTTGCCTTCTGGTGGGTTCAATGTCTTCTGAGTTGGGTCGATTTCAATCTTCCACATGTGCGACTTACGAACCGCGTCGAAACCAGCTTGATCAGGGAACTGCATTGCGGTGAAGTTTTCACAACTGCCCATGTTAGGCATGTGACAACTTGTACAGCTTTGGTCGCTATGAGTCTTAGTGTTTGCTGCGATTTCAGCTTGCGCTGCGTGACAGTCAGAACACTCTTTCTTCATTTTCGGTTTGGTATAACCAGACTTCCAATCGTTGCTTGTAACTTCATGTGGATCATGACAAGTCGCACAACGCATGCCTTTTTCATAATGCATAGAAGCGAACATTTGCGAACCTTCAGTACCACATGATGGACATGCAGACTTCATTTTCACACCAAAAGCATACTCAAGTTTATCTTGGCCTTCTTCAGTATCAGCTAGCTCATCAACGAAGTTAAAACGTTGGTGACAACGTTCACAATTCGAAGGCATTCCGCCGCCATTACCACCATCGAGATGACCACCTGCTCCGTGACATTCTTCACAAGCAATACCTTTAGAAATGGTATGTTCTTGTAGTTTTTTAGGGTCACCTAAAGCAGCTAAGTATTCATCTTTAGTTTCGAAGTCGAACTTGAAGCTATGACACACTTCACAGTAAGAGCTTGCAGGTTGGAACAACATTTCTTTTTCATACTTCGCACCGTATGAGCTCATGCCCACTTGGTGAGAACCACTTGGACCAAATGCTTTACCATCGTTAGTTTCAGGAAATTCTGGGATAACTGCGTTAATTTTGGCAGCCATTTCAGGCGTTAACCATTCAGCCCAACCACGTGAGAATTGGTTACCACCAGCGACCATTTTACCGCTGCCATCTCTCAATAAGCCGTCACGAATATGGTAAGTACCACGGACTAACCATGCATCAATGAAGCCGTATTTAGTACGTGGTGTACCCACAGTTGCGTAGATCATGTCAGGCGTAATACCATCAGCCAAAATA
>NZ_MCTV01000013.1:0-773 GCF_002874545.1 Shewanella sp. 10N.286.52.C2 | reverse complement strand
TAATACCATCAGCCAAAATAGAGGTATCTTTGGTGTTGTACATGGTCTTGTTCAAATCGTTATCCACTTCTGGATGTTCACCAGGGAAACGAATTGTTTTAGAGTGACGAGAACGATTCCATGCTTCGTATTGAACAGCATGACATTCACCACATTTTTCAGGTCCAACAAACTTGTTTGGATAATCAAGAATTGATTTAGCACCTAAACGATATTGAACAGCGCTTGGACGACCCACACGTTTGCTATATTTAGGGCTATTACCTGTATCTAAATACTCTTCACCACGATCACTAATGTGGTAATCACCCACTAAGTTACCTTCTTCATGGTATTTAAATACTGGATGGTTCTGGAATAAATAATCAAAAAGTTCTTTTTCTTGAACAATATAATCTTGTAGCGTTTTAACGCCTTTTGATTCTTCATCTCCATTTGGATTTGAAATAATTTTCTGTGCTGTCTTACCCATTTCTGGCAAACTATTATACTTGCCACCAGCAGCTGTTGCATTGCCAACAATGCCAAGACAAACTAGCACACTTAGTGCTGCTATCTTGTATTTAGCCTGTTTCATTGTCCCACTCCTAATCATCATTATTTTATATGTTGCAGTCGAACCTGGCAGTTCAGCTAGCGATATAATTAATTTGAGCAAGACTAAGTTTAAAGATAAAAACCAATGATTTGTTGATCTAGATCACATCATAAAACGCCTCAGACCTAACAAAACCTAAAAACAATATTAACCAATAAAAACAACAATATAATTG
>NZ_MCTV01000012.1:971-108404 GCF_002874545.1 Shewanella sp. 10N.286.52.C2 | reverse complement strand
TTTCAACCGGTTAATTATGACGCTTTAAAAGCAGCTTAATTAACGCTAACACCTTGAGGCTATTGGCCTGTCGCCGTGTCAGTGGATGCGCATTATAGGCAAGTTAAGATTTAGCGCAAGGGCTTTTATGCATAAAAATGCCTTTACCTGTTTGCTTGCTGGGATTTTAAACTAATCAGCTAGTTTTTATGCATTTTTAGCCCCCAACAGCGACTTTTTGGCTTTATACTGGGTGCAATTAAACAAATCAGGGATTTTATATGTTTAGCTCTATTCGTTGTTATCAAGGTATTCATCCTCAATTGGCAGATAATGTCTATGTAGATAGTACAGCTGTTTTAGTGGGTGATATCGCCCTAGACCATGATGCGAGTATTTGGCCTATGGTCGCTGCCCGTGGTGACGTGAACATTATTCGTATTGGCAAGCGCAGTAATGTGCAGGATGGTTCAGTTCTTCATGTGACCCGCAAGTCTCCATCAAAGCCTGAGGGTAATCCGCTGATCATTGGTGATGATGTCACTATTGGTCATAAAGCTATGCTGCACGGTTGCACGGTTGGTAATCGGGTCTTGGTTGGCATGGGAGCCATTTTATTGGATGGCGCGATTGTTGAGGATGATGTGATTATCGGCGCAGGTTCTTTAGTGCCACCAGGGAAAGTACTGCAAAGTGGTTTTCTTTATGTAGGAAGCCCTTGTAAACAGGTTCGCCCCTTAACTGATAATGAAATAGCTTTCTTACCACAATCAGCTGATAACTATGTCAGATTGAAAAATGAATACTTAGTAGATCTGCAGACTACAAGATAATTATAATTGTGCCCTACTGTTATGATAGAAATAGCTAGTAGGGCTATAATTGATTGTGTAAAGCGATAAGACTCTTATATAGTAATGTTTCCCTGCGGATCAAATTCTTCTGCTTCTATCATCTCTTCGGCTATATCTTCTAGATCAAAACGTACTCGTTCGAATATTGCTAATGCCAGTTCTGCTTGCATAGGTTGTTCAGCTGCAGTTTGTTCACTGCTTATTAGCTGTAACAACTTTTCCTTGCTAACAATGCAATTGATATTCATGCCTTGCACTTGAGCACTAAACAGCATTGTTTGTTGTTGAGTATTCCATTCAACGAGATCGGTAAATATTACACTTTGGTTCATCTTGAGTACTCGGTGTTTTATTGGTTTATTTAAGTTGTGCTCTTAGCGTTTGATGAATAGCCTGAGTAGCCGGTTTAACACCGCGCCAAATATAAAAGCTTTGTGCAGCTTGTCCCACCAGCATTCCCAAACCATCGGCAACGGATTGCGCGCCGTTTGCTAATGCCCATTGGTTAAATAAGGTAGTCTCAGCACCATATGACATGTCATAGCAGTTGGTGTGACTTGCTATGATCTGTTCAGGTAATTTAATCAACTCACCAGCTAATCCGGCTGAAGTCGAATTAATCACAATATCAAAGCTGTTATTGAGCTCATCGATGGGAGTTGCCTGCACACGTCCATACTCAGCGAAAATAGCTTGCAAGGTTTGCGCTTTAGCATAGGTGCGATTACATATGGTTACTTGAGCCTGTGATTCTAGTAATGGTTTAAGGCAACCCCGTGCTGCGCCACCCGCTCCGATTAACAATACGCGTTTACCCTTTAAAGCACCAAAGTGCTGCATGACATCGTTTACTAAGCCAATACCATCGGTATTGTCACCACGAATGCGTCCATCAGTTAAATAGATAAGGGTATTCACGGCTCCTGCCAGTTTTGCAAGATCACTTAACTCATCACATATGGCATAAGCTTGCTCTTTAAAAGGCGCGGTTACATTGGCGCCTTTGCCACCGTCATTGAAAAAAGCCATTAGGGACTGAGAAAACTGATCCACAGGTGCAAGAATTGCTTGATAGCTAATGTCCTGTCCAGTTTGACGCGCAAACTCAGTATGAATGAATGGCGATTTACTTTGTGCAATTGGATTGCCAAATACTGCATACTTATCGGTCATTAACTTTCTCTATTCCCTAATTATTAATTCAACTTATGAGCATGGCTTATTGAGTATAAGCTTGTGGCATAGTCGACTTCTGAATATAGCGGTCGCGTAGTTCATCTTGGCGACTTTGCATGTTTTGCACTTCACCGTTAATCCACATTGTTTGAATCGCACTACTGTACTCAAATGGATCACCGCTCCAAAGCACCATATCTGCAGGTTTTCCTGTGGCAATGCGACCAGCATCTAGATGGAAGATATCAGCAACATTAGCGGTTATTGACGCCATGGCTTGATTATAATCCATGCCATTGGCAACCGCATTACCTGCTGCGTAACGTAAACCATAAATGCCATGGGCATCACCCGGTGTCGCCAGTATCACTTTGACCCCAGCTTTACTTAATTTTCCGGCGTTATCCAGTGAATTATGTAAAGAGTCAAAACTTTCAGGTAAATTGCGCATCGCGTCCATCACCACAGGTATGTTTGCGGCGGCCAATTGCTCTGCAACCACAATAGCATCGGCAGCTTTAAGTAATACCAAATCGAGGTTAAAGCGAGCTTTTAAGTTAATTAGTTGCAAGATGTCACTGGCTCTGTCGACATCAACCACCATAGTGATATCACCTGCAAGTACAGCATTGAGTAGTAACTCTTCTTTGCTTGGCGGTTTTGTCGCATCGGCTTTTTTAGCATCAGCTTGTTTATCCGCAGCTAAAGCTGTTTGTCTTGCTTCAAGTTTATTAATCAGTTGTTGCATACCGATAATACGTGAGCCTTCATGCACTGCGCCTAACTGCACCAATACGGCTTTTTCAGTTGCGACCACACTATCCCAGTGTCCTGTTAGCTCGACTTCAATAGCTTGGCCTGAAAAAATTGATTCTCCACCACCTGGTACCACGATATTGCGGCTAATGCCGCCTTTGCGAGCAAAGGCAATTGCGCTACTTTTAGGGTTAAAGGCTAAGCTTGGGTCGAAGCTGATATCAGCGTCTTTAGCATTAACATCACGGGTTATTTTTTCTTGACCGATTTCCACCAAACCTAAGTAGTTCATTGAGCTAATAAAGCCTGGGGTTAATACACTGCCTTTTGCATCAATAATATTATCCGCAATAACTGCTGAGTCATTTGATTGCTCGGCATTTACAGCGATGATGTGGCCATCTTCAATGACAACCGTAGCACTATCAAGTACGCCCTGTTCAGTTGAGGTATATACCTTAACATTAGTAATTGCCGTGGTTGCAGCAGACGCGATGATTGGGGTCAAACTCGCGAGCATAGCGCCAACGACCAGTGATTGGTTAAACTTTTTCATTGTATTGCTCCTTATTGTTGACCTAGCATGAAATCACTTTTAGCGCGGTAAGCATCGTCTTGATGATCAAACACTTTGGCGCCATCGATAAACACTTGCTCAGCTTTGGCATACACACTAAATGGATTGCTATTCCAAATTACCACATCGGCGTTTTTACCCACTTCAAGGGAACCGGTTTTATCTGCAATACCTAATGACTTGGCCGCATTCGAGGTGATCCAACCAATAACGTGTTCTTCTTTTAGATCAAAACCGTTTTGATTAGCACTATGCATAATTTTGGCGGTTTCTTGGTTAAGGCGCTGAATGGTCACGCTAGAGTCGGAATGCACCACAGCGCAGGAGTTGTTAACCGCATCTACGATGGCTGCATTTTCAACCACCATGTCATAGGCTTCCATTTTAAAGCCCCACCAATCAGGCCACATTGCGGCGCAGTTACCATTTTCAGCTAACAACTCAGCTATTTTATAACCTTCAATTGCATGGTGGAATGTACCGGAGTGATAGTTAAACTCTTTGCCTAAATCCACCATCATCGCCATTTCTTCCGCTTTATAACAATGGTTATGAATTAAAATGTCACCCTCTAACACGCCGCGTAAAGTGTCTTTGGTAAGATCTCGCTCTGGCGCTGATGGGTTTAAACCAGCAGCATAATCCGCATCATATTTATCCCAAGCTCGCTTGTACTCAGTGGCCTCAATGAAAGCTTGACGATAACCCGCCATATTACCCATTCGGGTCATGGGCGCTTCTTTACGCTTTCTGCCATAGGCACCTTTAGGGTTTTCACCACAGGCCATTTTCAATCCATAAGGGGCTTGGGGGAACTTCATGCCTTGCATGGTGGTTGCTGGGATGTTTTTTAAGGTCACCCCGCGACCACCAATTAAATTGGCAGAGCCAGGTAAGATTTGTAAAGTGGTGATACCACCTTCACGGGCACGATTAAACCCCGGATCTTGCGGCCATACGCTATGCTCTGCCCACACTTCAGCGGTATTGGGAGAGGTCACTTCGTTGCCATCGCCATGGGCATCTGCGCTAGGGCTTGGATACACGCCAAGGTGGGAGTGAACATCTACAATACCTGGGGTTATCCATTTACCGCTAGCATCAATCACAGTGACATTGTCTTGACTTAATTGCCTGCCAACCGCATTAATTTTGCCATCCACCATTAGGACATCAGCGCCGTCGATTCTTTCACCTGTACCTGTTAGCACAGTAGCGTTAATCAGCAAGGTCGATGTTCTTGGCATCACTTGGTAAGTACTTGGGTAGGGATTTTTATTAATACTAACTTTAGGGTCTTGCTGGGCTGAGTTACAGCCAAGCAGGGCTGTTGAAATCGCAATTACAATTAATCTTGGTGCCATCTTGGCCATGATCTCGGTCCTCGTTATTATTGTTATTAGAACGCCTAAGTTATCCGATAAGCATCTGACATCACAACAGATAAATTTAGCAAAACATTAACAAAATATGTTTATGGCTTAGTAAAGCGAGAGATATAAACGGGATTAATCGTTATAATCAAGCCACTTTCATTACTTGTACTCAGTGTCGATACCATGAATTGGTTAAAAAAACTTTTTAGCAATAAGGCGCAACCTGATGACCGAGATCCAAATCAGTCCAATGCCTATGATTTAATTGGTGGCGAGAAGACCATTCGCTTAATTGCCCAAAACTTTTACCAGCAGATGCAAAGCCGTGAAGACACACAGCCGCTACTAGCTATTCATCGCGCTCCAATTAAAGATTCACAACAAAAGTTATTTGAGTTTTTAAGTGGCTGGTTAGGTGGCCCACAGCTTTATCAGCAAAAGTATGGCCACCCGGCATTACGGGCACGGCATATGCCGTTTGATATTGACCAAACGATGGTTGATCAATGGTTAACCTGTATGGAGCAAGCCATTGCTGAGGCTATAAAAAAGCCTGAACATCAACAAGTGATATTTCAGGCCATTTCGCAGCTTGCCAATAATATGCGTAATAAAGATTAGCTTTCGAGCTTCAACCAATCTTGTGGTTTAAGGTAGCGCTCGTATAGCTCCGCCTCTTGGGAGCCTTCTTCTGGGGTAAAGCCATACTCCCAGCGAACCAAGGGCGGCATAGACATCAAAATAGACTCAGTGCGACCACCGGTTTGTAAGCCAAATAAAGTGCCACGGTCATAAACCAAATTAAACTCAACATAACGGCCTCGACGGTACAGTTGGAACTGGCGCTCATCATCGTTATATTCAAGATCTTTATTACGCTCAACAATCGGCGAATAAGCCGTTAAGAAACCATTACCCACGGCTTGCATAAACTCAAAACTCTTATCAAAACCAGGCTCATTGAGATCATCAAAGAATAATCCACCGACCCCACGGGTTTCATTACGATGAGGCAAAAAGAAGTATTCATCACACCACTTTTTATATTTGGGATAAACCTCATCACCAAATGGGGCGCAAATATCGGCCGAGGTTTGATGCCATGAAACCACATCTTCTTCAAATGGATAGTAAGGAGTTAAATCAAACCCGCCACCAAACCACCATACGGGATCAGCGCCATCTTTATGGGCAATAAAAAAGCGCACATTCGCATGAGTTGTAGGAATAAAAGGATTTTTAGGATGGATAACCAATGACACGCCCATAGCTTCAAAGCTACGTCCAGCTAGCTCTGGACGATGCGCGGTGGCTGATGCCGGCATTGCTGCGCCCATCACATGGGAGAAGTTAACACCAGCTTGTTCAAATACATGGCCTGCGGTCATCACCTTACTGGTGCCACCACCACCTTCGGCGCGCTCCCACGATTCCGCTTGAAAGCTGGCCTTTCCATCTAACGCTTCTAAACCAGCACAGATATTGGCTTGTAGGGATAACAGGTACTGCTTTACGACTGCGGCATCAGGCATTGCCATATCAAATTCCTTATTGTTTATTCGATTATTTTTATTAAATTACTGTCCGTTACGTAATATTTTGCCGCTACGAGCATCGATAATGGTTGAAGGCTGGCGCTGAGCACCAAGATCACCAGTTATCACAGCCGCAACAGTAGTGGAAAAAGTATCTTGAATTTCTGCTATGGTCAGTGCGGGCGCATGACCGGCTAAATTAGCACTAGTTGAAACAATGGCTTTATTAGTGGCGTCACATAATGCTTTTACCACTGGATGAGCCGAAACTCGCACCGCAATGGAATCAAACTCGCCACATAATAATTGGCTAACCTCTGACTTAATTGGCATCACAAAGGTAAAAGGCCCTGGCCACTTACTAAAGGCAAAGGCAAGTTGTGCCTCTGTGAGTTGTGATTCATCAATATAGGGCTGCAGTTGTTTATAGTCGCTGGCAACTAGGATAACGCCCTTTTGCCAAGGACGTTGTTTGATTTCAAGTAACTTTTGAATAGCTGATAGGTTATCAGGATCGCAGCCAAGGCCATAAACGGCTTCAGTGGGATAAGCAAACACCTCTCCTTGCTCAAACACTTCAGTAACATCTGTTGGATGCAACAATTGCATGAAATACCCTTTAATCTTATAAATTATCGATAAATTATACAGACAATAAGGATATGAACAAATACTGATATAAGGCGAATAGAGTCAAAAAAGTTATATTGGACGCTTATATTTACATGATTTCTGCGGGCATTCTAAACGGCTTCCAGCTGCGCCCTTACGCTCAACTAAAATACCAAAATTACATTCAGGGCAAGATTCATTATGGGGCGGAAAATTCACTAAGTACTTACATTTAGGGTAAGTATTACAGGCAAAAAAGGTTTTACCAAAGCGACTGGTACGAGATTCTAAATGGCCTTTTTTACAATGGGGGCAGTTGATAACCTCTGCATTTTCATCGTGATCGTGTTTTTCAATGTGAGTACATTCAGGATAGTGAGTACAGCCAATAAAAATACCAAAACGGCCAGACTTAACTGCCAGCTCATTGCCACACTCTGGGCATTCAGAGCCTTCTATCACTTGAGTTTCAATGGACTCATGTTGAACTAGAGGCCGCGTAAAGTCACAAGTAGGATAATTATTACAGCCTATGAATCCACCATGTTTACTATTTTTAACTGACAACTCACAGCCACACTTTGGGCAGAGTTCAAACTCTTTCTCCAAAGCATGCTCGTGCACAGTAAACAATTGCTGATCGATTTTAGACATTTTACTCTCAATATTACATAAAGGTGTCACCCTATTCAGGTTACACAGGGATGACAAAATAGCCAAGCTGACGATCAAAAAAGGAGGCCTAGCCTCCTTATTTAGTTAACTCATGACAATAGGTTTAAAGACTTAAGAATGTAACCGCCCATCAGGCTGTTCAAAAATAAGATCTTCCATTTGCTCATAAGCAGACTCGTTGCCTGGTACATTAAATAACACCATCAACACCACCCACTTTAAATCTTCCAAGATTAGGGTGGTTTCATCTAGCGCCATCACCCGTTCGATGACCATTTCACGGGTTTCAACACTGAGCACTTGGATTTGTTCAAGAAACAATAAAAACCCACGGCACTCAACATCCAATTTATCCATTTCATCTTTGGTATAAATACGGAATGACTGCTGGGCATGATTGCACAAGTAAGGTTTATCACCTTCTTGTAAATCAGCCAATCTTTCTAGCCAAGACAGGGCTTTCAAAATATCTGCTTGATGAAAACCTGCTCGGGTTAACTCTTTGGTAAGCTCATCTTCGTCAACTAATAGCTCTACTTCGCTATGAACATAGTTTTCAAAAAGGTACATGAGGATATCAAACATGGTTATCTCCTCTCTAATCTGACGTAACCACCAGGCACTTGTGCCACCTGGCCCTGTAATTCAAGTTCAAGCATTTCAACTAACACCAGATCTATCGACTTTCCACTATGCTCGACTACTGCATCTAAACTAGTAGCCTCATAACCTACACTAGCTAACAGCGCAGAAAATGGCAAATTTGTTGTATTATCTGCTATATGGTGACGATTAGCGACATTTTCAAGGTGAAACTGCGTCAATGCGGACAATTCTTCAACAACATCTGTTGCACATTCTACCAATTTAGCGCCATTTTTTAACAAGTCATGGCAACCTTGGTTATAGCCACCGAGCACCGAGCCGGGCACTGCAAACACTTCTCGATTTTGCTCCATCGCCAAGCGCGCACTGATCAACGAGCCACTTTTGCGCGTTGCCTCCACAACAATCGTACCCAGTGATAAACCACTAATAATGCGATTTCGCCGAGGAAAGTTACCTGCATAGGGGCCAACCTGCGGCCAAAACTCACTCAGTACACAACCTTGATGCTGGATTTGGTGATACAAATTGCTATGGCGTTTAGGGTAAATACATTCAACACCAGTACCTAATACCGCAAGGGTTACGCCATTACTGTCTACTGCTCCTTTATGGGCTGCACCATCAATCCCAGCCGCCATACCGCTGGTTATTGAAAAGCCCATCTGAACCATCTCTGTGGCTAACGCCTTTGCCATATTCAAACCACCAACGGATGCATTGCGACTCCCCACCATGCCAATTGAAGGTCGTAGCAAGGCTTCGAGTTGGCCTTTAATAAATAACACTCCGGGAGGATCTGATATTTGTTGCAGTAATGCGGGATAGTCAGGGTCTGACAAAGTAACAATGTGATGTTGCGGGGATAGATTAAGCCACTCAATGGCCAAATCAACTTTATCAAAATCAATTTGGCATTGAGACAGCAGCTTTGCCGATAATGGCAAAGACTGCTTTTCAAACTCTAAACGTTGCCGTAATTCCTCAACATCCATTTGAGTTAATAATTGTTGAATCCGGGCGGGTCCTAGCCCGGATACTGCACAAACAACTAGCCAGTCGACCAGTTTATTATCGATTACTCGCCTTTTAACTCAGTCGTCTTAGGGGTGACTAACTTATCGTCAACTCGCACAGGACGTTCATTGGCAATAATAATCGCCATACTGGTCTTTTCGAAAACTTTAAACACCATTAACTTGCCATGGAAAATATCAGGCATGGTAATCGCATTATCGTCAGATATTTTGGCTTTTAAGTTGTCGTAAGCACTACGATCAATGGTTGATACCGGCATGCCGTCACTATTGATGACAATGGTTTCACCATTGCGATAAATACCAAACACATGACCGGTGTCGATACCATCAACAGCCCCTTTATCAAGATAAACGATATCTAGCTTGCCAACTTCACGAATATCTTTCTCAATGGCTAACACGTTAGCAGGCACAGACTCTGGCGCCGCTTTAGGAATAAAGTAAGCTGACATCAGCGCTTCATCTTCTACCGGTGCAACTTTAAAACCGGCTTTCGATTCGCGTAAGTTACTCAGTAATTGCACTTTTGAAATGTCGCCAGATTCAATCACTCGACCACTGGCAGTCAAAATAATTTCTTGCCCTAGTAACTCGCTATTTTCTTTATCAAAAAACTCTCTACCTTCTTGGTATACCGCCAGCTTTTCACCAACAGGTAAATTGGCATTAATATAAACCACATCTCCTACTGTATGATGACGAGATGGACTTTCACCAGCAAGGATCATTGGCAAGCCATCAAGCCATTCTGGGTCTACGATTCGGTTTTGCACCAAATAAGGCTGGATCAGTGATAAATCAATAGCAGGGATTGGACCACCTTTGTCGCTAATGCGCCCTTCAGGGCCTTTTTTGATATGCTGCTTTAATACTAACCGTGGTTGTCCATCGATAAACACTAAGGTGAGTCGATCGCCAGGATAAATTAAATGCGGGTTCGCAATCTGTGGATTTGCGCCCCATAATTTAGGCCAACGCCAAGGATCGTCTAAGAAAAAGGCTGATATATCCCACAGCGTATCGCCTTTTTTAACGATATATGAATCGGGGTGACCAGACTTTAATGTTAATTTATCAGCCAAAACCAAGGTTGAGGCTATGGTACTTAGTGTCAAAAACGCGAGTAAAAATATCCGTTTCATGGTTCATTCCATGTGTTTAGCTCTTTATTAGAGCTTTTGCTGTTATTGATAGTCAGTAAGGATTAAAATTAACCCATTAACCAAGCCAGTATAGCTAACTGGCTGAAATTTGACAGACTTGTTAAGAGTTTATATATGCCATTATTAAAAGTTTTACGTTTTCCAGATGAAAGATTACGCACAGTTGCTAAGCCTGTCACCGATTTTGGTGAGGTTTTGCAAACCCAAATAGATAACATGCTTGAAACAATGTACGAGGAAAAAGGCATTGGACTTGCGGCTACTCAGGTAGATTTCCATCAACAATTAATTGTGATGGACCTGCAGGATGAAGTTGAGCGTCCGACCATTTTCATTAATCCTGAGATTGTCAGCAAAAGCGGCGAGTTCACTAATGAAGAAGGCTGTCTTTCGGTTCCGGGCATTTACGCTAAAGTTGATCGTGCTGAATTTGTTACCTTAAAAGCCCAAGATCGTCACGGTAAAGAGTTTACGGTTGAAGCGGATGAGCTATTTGCCATCTGTCTACAGCACGAAATGGATCATTTAAAAGGCAAGTTGTTCGTCGATTACTTGTCAAAAATGAAACGTGACCGTATCAAGACTAAACTTGAGAAAGAAGCCCGTTTAGAAGCAAAAGAAGCATAGGACTCCATTTGAAACCGTTAAATATTATCTTTGCTGGCACGCCAGACTTTGCCGCTTTACATTTGCAGGCACTTATTAATTCCGACCACAATGTGATTGCGGTGTATTCGCAGCCAGATAGACCTGCGGGCCGTGGCAAAAAACTGCAAGCAAGCCCGGTAAAGCAGCTTGCTGTTGCCAACGATATCCCTGTATATCAGCCGCCATCATTACGCAAAGAGGATGCCCAAGCAGAGCTTGCTGCCTTAAACGCTGACATTATGGTCGTCGTTGCATACGGATTAATCCTGCCAAAGATAGTATTAGATACGCCAAAACTGGGTTGTATTAATGTACACGGTTCTATATTGCCTCGCTGGCGTGGCGCCGCGCCAATCCAGCGCGCGCTTTGGGCTGGTGACAGCGAAACTGGCGTCACGATTATGCAAATGGATATCGGTTTAGATACTGGTGACATGTTACTTAAAACGTCGCTTAAAATTGAAGACACCGACACTTCTGCAACCTTGTATAGCAAATTAGCCGAACAAGGACCGCCAGCGTTAATAGAAGCGCTTGAAGGTTTAAGCAAAGGCACCCTCGTTGCTGAACAACAAGATGAATCTTTAGCTAACTATGCTGAAAAGTTATCTAAAGAAGAAGCTCAAATAGATTGGACTAAGCCTGCGAAACAATTATGGCAAGAAATTCGCGCCTTTAACCCTTGGCCAGCTAGTCATTTTAGCCACCAAGGCAATACCATCAAGGTATGGCAAGCGAGTTACAATAATGCTGTTGATAGTAATGGCACTAATGCCACACCTGGTACCGTACTAGACAGCAATAAGCAAGGTGTCACCGTCGCTACAGGCGAAGGCTCTTTGCAGCTACAAGTCATGCAATTACCGGGTAAAAAGCAAATGCCTGTCGCAGATATTCTTAACTCACGCGCAGACTGGTTTGCCCCAGGGGTAAACTTTAACCCAGTCGCGAAAGAAGACAATGAGGCACAGCCATAATGAATGTTAGAGCGCTCGCAGCCAAAGCCATTTTCAATGTACTTGAGAAAGGCATTTCACTATCGGTGGCCTTGCCAGATCAACAACAACATCTCGAAAATGGTAAAGACAAAGCCCTATTAGCAGAACTTTGTTATGGCGTAATGCGTCAACTGCCACAACTGGATAAATGTGTCAGTGACTGCTTAAGCAAACCCTTTAAAGGTAAGCAGCGTATATTGCACCAATTATTATTGGTGGGTTGTTATCAGCTTTACTTCACTCGAATTCCTGCTCATGCGGCCATTTCAGAAACCGCTGAAGCCTGCCGCCAAATGAAATTTGATGGTTTAGTTAAAGTGGTTAATGGTGTTCTTCGTAATATTCAACGTAAAGAAGCACCACTAAATACTGACAACGACACCCTGAAATACAATACTCCTGCTTGGTTTATTAAACGCCTAAAATCGGCCTACCCAGATCAATGGCAACAAGTTATTGAGCAAAGCCATCAACGCCCACCAATGTGGCTGCGCAACAATCAGCTATCACAAACCCGTGAGCAATACTTAGCGCTACTTGCTGAACAAGAAGTAGAAGCCAGTGCCGGTGCGAGTGATGATGCGATTTTACTTGCTAGTCCAACAGATGTAATGCGATTACCCGGTTTTGCTGAAGGCTCAGCCTCAGTACAAGATGGGGCCGCGCAGTGGGCAGCAACGCTATTAGCACCAGAAACTAATGAACTGGTTCTTGATGCCTGTGCTGCACCCGGCGGAAAAACCTGCCATCTAATAGAAACTGCGCCAAACATTAGTCTAGTCGCGGTAGATTTTGATGACAAACGCTTAGAGCGTGTGCAACAAAATCTGGACAGATTACAATTAAAAGCGCAAGTTATTCATGGTGATGCAGCCAATATTGATACTTGGTGGCAAGGTGAAAAGTTTGACCGGATCTTATTAGATGCCCCTTGCTCTGCAACCGGTGTCATTCGTCGCCACCCTGACATTAAGTGGCTACGTAAAAACAGTGATATTGATGAACTGGCTTTACTGCAACAACAAATCATTGATCATTGCTGGAAATGGCTGAAACCCGGCGGCACCATGCTTTATGCCACTTGCTCAATTTTGCCAGAAGAAAACAGCCAGCAAATAGAGCAATTTTTACAAAGAACAAGCGATGCGACATTAGTACCAATCGCCCAACAATCATCTGCTGATGATATTGGTTGGCAATTGCTACCAGGCCAAAACAATTGTGATGGCTTTTACTACGCACGTTTAGTTAAAGCGCTTTAAGCTCGTTTAGTAGGGATACCCGCACAGCAATGAAAATTATTATTTTGGGCGCAGGCCAAGTTGGCGGCACACTGGCTGAAAACCTCGTCGGTGAAAATAACGACATCACCTTAGTGGATAATAACCGCGCCAGAGTTAAATACTTACAAGATAAATTCGATTTGCAAACCGTCATCGGCCATGGTGCTCACCCGAGCACCTTAAAAAGGGCCGGCGCAGAAGATGCCGATATGCTAATTGCAGTCACCAATAGTGATGAATGCAATATGGCTGCATGCCATATTGCATACAGCTTATTTGGCACCCCAACCAAAATAGCCCGGATCCGCTCAGAAGCTTACCTTGAGCAGCGCGACAAATTGTTCATCAATACCGAAGTTAAAAACAGTGACACCAAATTACGTGGTGGCTTTGTTATTGATGAATTGATTGCCCCAGAGCAACTTGTTACCGCCTATATTGAACGTTTAGTGCAATACCCTGGCGCACTGCAAGTACTCGAGTTTGCTAAAGGCAAATTAAGCCTAGTGGCCATTAAGGCTTATTATGGTGGGCCATTAGTGGGTAACGCGCTGGCAACGCTGCGTGAACATATGCCGAATATTGATACCCGGGTCGCGGCTATTTTCCGTAAAGGCAAAGCGATTATGCCCCGCGGTACCACCATTATCGAAGCCGATGATGAAGTGTTTTTCGTTGCCGACACCCGCCATGTGCGAGCGGTGATGAGTGAAATGCAAAAGCTGGATAATTCTTACCGTAATATCATGATCGCCGGTGGTGGTAATATTGGTTATGGCCTTGCAAAAAGATTACAAAAAAAGCACTCAGTCAAACTCATTGAACACAGTTTAGAGCGCGCAGAAAGCCTGTCAGAAAGGTTAGAAAACTGCACAGTATTTAACGGTGATGCATCGGATCAAGAGTTACTGCAAGAAGAGCACATTGACCAAACAGATGTGTTTATAGCTGTCACCAATGATGACGAAGCTAACATTATGTCGGCGCTATTAGCTAAGCGAATGGGCGCCAAAAAAGTCATGGTGCTTATTCAACGTGAAGCCTATGTGGATATTGTCCAAGAAGCCAATATCGATATTGCAATTTCACCGCAGCAAACCACCATTTCAGCCTTACTGACCCATATCCGCCAAGGCGATATTTGTAATGTTTACTCATTACGTCGCGGCGCAGCTGAAGCTATCGAAGCCATTGCCCATGGCAGTTCTTCCACCTCAAAAGTGGTCGGCAAGCAAATCAGCGACATAAAATTACCCCCAGGAACGACCATTGGCGCTATCGTTAGAAATGATGAAGTGATTATGGGTCATGATAAAACCGTCATTGAAGAAGGAGATCATGTGATTCTATTTTTAGTAAATAAAAAGTTCATTGGCGATGTAGAAAAGCTGTTCCAACCGAGCGCGTTTTTCTTCTAGCGTCACCATTAATGGCACTATGCTGAATTTAAAACCGCTACTGTTTGTCATTGGCGCTTTTTTATCTATTCTCACTGGCTTCATGCTGGTGCCAATGGCTTTTGCGCTGTTTTATCATGAAGAAACTATCGGCGCATTTATGATGTCCGGGTTGTTTGGCGGCCTCGTTGCGATTTTATGTATTCAAGCAGGCCGCAGCAGCGACGTTAACCTTAATATCCGCGATATGTTTTTTCTCACCAGCATGACTTGGCTGGTAGTCAGTTTATTTGCCGCCTTACCTTTCACCCTTTACCACGGTATTAACTATACCGACGCCTTTTTCGAAACCATGTCCGGCATCACCACCACAGGCTCAACTGTGCTGTCAGGCTTAGACGACATGGACCACAGCATTTTAATTTGGCGATCCCTATTACAATGGCTTGGTGGGATCGGTTTTATTGTCATGGCGGTAGCCATTCTGCCTTTTCTCAATGTCGGTGGTATGCGCCTGTTTCGCACCGAGTCGTCAGACTGGAGCGACAAAACCACTCCACGGACCCAACACATGGCCAAATACCTTTTTGAGGTCTATGTTGTGCTTACCGTGTTATGTGCCTTGGCCTACCACTTGTCGGGGATGCATTGGTTTGAAGCCATTAATCATGCCATGACCACACTGTCTACTGGCGGCTATTCAACGTCTGATAGCTCAATGTCAGCTTTTACTCCAGCAGCCCATTGGGTCGCAATTGTGTTTATGGCTGCAGGAGGCTTGCCGCTGCTGATGTTTGTACAAAGCATTCAGCAAAAAACCTTAAAGATATGGAATGACGAACAAGTTAAAGGCTTTATAAAATTTATCATCTTGGTGTCGGTAACCCTTGGCTTTTGGCTTTGGTTCAAATCAGATATGGCACTCCTCGACGCCATGCGCCTATCTGGGTTTAACGTCATCTCAGTGGTTACAACGACTGGCTATGGCTTAACCGATTATCAGGCATGGGGCGCTTTTGCCAGTATCAGTTTTTTATTTCTGATGTTTGCTGGTAGCTGCTCCGGCTCGACCTCTGGTGGGATTAAAATATTTCGCTTTCAGATTTCACTTAAAGTCATGCTCCAGCAATTAACTCAACAAGTCCATCCTCAAGCTGTAGTCAGTAAGCGCTATAATCATCGCGTCATTGATAATGATATTATTCGCTCAATTATGGCCTTTATCATGCTGTTTTTGATTGTGATTATATTACTTGCGGTGACCTTGGTGCTCACAGGCTTAGATCCTGTAACCAGTATTTCAGGCGCCATTACTGCGGTAACTAATGTCGGCCCAGGTCTTGGGCCTGTTATTGGGCCTGCGGGTAATTTTGCCAGCTTACCGGATACCGCTAAATGGGCGCTGGCTTTTGGAATGTTATTGGGGCGATTAGAAATCATTACCGTGGCGGTACTGTTCGCCCCCAAATTTTGGAAGTACTAATTAGACGCACTCGCTTGAAGTACTAACGTAACAAGCTAACTCAAAGAGCTAGCTCGCGACCGCTGTAACCCCAAGGCTGACTACATGATCGGCATACACTTTCACATCTTCCCAATCAGTGTAATCAATCACGCTCTTAGGATCAGTCGGGCCGTCAGTCATTTTCATAATTAAGCGAATCGCCAAGCTGTCATACCAAGTCCACGATGGGTAATTCACTTTACCTGCAATGATTTTGACATCTTGTGGCTGCCAAGGTGAAAGCTCAATAAACTTTTGTAGGTATTTATTATTTTCTGGAATGCGTTTTTCAGGCTTACGTGCCACAACGTTGACACAGAAAAAGCTATTGGGCTTGCTGCTCAGCTGTTGTTGGTAACGATTAACAAATTCAAATACCGACTTATGATAAGAACCATATAAAACACAAGCCCCTAACGCAATAACATCATAGCTTGCCCAATCAATGTCAGCATGGTTATTATCAAGAATATTGACCACATCACACTGATGACCGTTATGGACAATCTGCTCTGCAATTGCACGACTAATTTGTGCAGTATGCCCACCTCTTGAATAATAAATAACTAAAGTTTTTGCCATTTCAACACCGATTGTTGCTTGAATAAGCAGCCATTGTTACAAAAAAGGCTATTATAATCGCGCTCTTTGATCACAAATTAGAAACGTCTCATATAATTAGATGATAAAATTGAGATCTAAGTTCGCCAGCAGTATGATGAATCTGAGTATTAAATCAGTAATAGGTAAATAAATGTCTAAAAATATTGATGTAGAGTCGATGCTAGGTAATGCCGAGATGGCAGCCAAATGGCTAAAAGCGATTGCTAATCCTTATCGATTGATGATTTTGTGTTTACTGCTGGAAAAAGAACGCAGTGTCACTGAATTAAATGAAACGGTGCCATTAAGCCAATCAGCATTATCTCAACACCTTGCAGTCATTCGAGCCCAAGATTTAGTCAATACTCGTAAAAGCTCACAGAACGTGTATTACACCCTAAAAAATGCTGAAGTGACTGAAGTTATCTCAATTTTGCATCGTTTATATTGCGCAGCTTAATAAGCCTTAACGACTATTAAGCTGAATAAAGTCATTGGCAAACTCATCGACTTTATTCCAATCGGTAAACTCAAAAGTACCTGTGATATCTGTTGGCCCTTTGGTCATCCACATGATAAAGCGGATCATCACTCTATCCATGGTGCGATACTTCGGGTAATCTATCTTCCCTGCAAACACGCCTAATAAGTTAGGCTGCCATTGAGATAATTGCAGAAACTTTTGCATATACGGATTGGTTTCAGGGGTATTTTTAAGGGGCTTTCGAGCAACAACATTTACCGTAAAAAATGCGCTTTTCATTGAGGACAAGCTGCTCAGGTTTGCCTGTATGAACTCATAAAGCTCAGGTCGATGTTTGCCATAACGAATGCTGGCGCCTATGAGTACCTTGTCAAAGTCCGTGAGTGGTAACGACTTTGCTTCAACAAGAGAAACCAAAGTCACCTGTTCGCCAGCCTCTTCTAGCATCAACTTAAGCTTGTTACAAATAGACAAAGTTTGTCCATCGACTGTCGAATATATCATGATGCTTTTAAGCATATCTCTTCCTTTTAATCGACGATTTCCTCAACAGTAATAAGCGCTAAATACCCATTAAAAATAGCTAGCTCATTAGTTTTTCCAAAAAGTCGGCGTAAATAACACTAACAAGGTAAACACCTCTAAACGGCCAAATAGCATGGCCAGTACCAACACCCATTTAGCCCCATCAGTCACGCTGGCATAGTTACTGGCCACCTCTCCTAAGCCTGGGCCTAGATTATTAATACTGGCAGCTGTTGCACTAAAGGCGGTAATGGCGTCCATTTCCATTGCCATTAATAGCACCATACAAATGACAAACACTAAGGCATACGCAGAGAAAAATCCCCATACCGCATCAATGACACGATCAGGCAAAGCAGACTTACCAATTCGAATCGAATACATGGCCTTAGGGTGTATTAAACGCTTCATTTCACGAGAGCCTTGTAGCAACAAGAGCACAAAGCGGATCACTTTCATGCCGCCGCCGGTAGAGCCAGCACAACCACCAATAAAACTAGAAAAGATTAATAATATAGGCAAAAACAATGGCCAAGAGTTAAAACTTTCGGTGCCAAAACCAGCCGTAGTGGATATCGACACCACCTGGAAAAAAGCATAATCTAAGGTCTGCTCTGGCGAATCATATATGCCAGCATTATATAAAGTCGCGAAACAAATAGCGGTTAATACCAATTGAATACCAATTAAGGCTTTAAATTCAGCATCACGAAAATAGACTTTAAAATTAATCCCCCGCCAACTGAACGCGGCGAAATGCAGGCTAAAGTTAACAGCCGCAATCAGTAAAAACACCGCACAAATAACATTGATCAGCGGGCTATTAAAATAGCCAATACTGGCATCATGAGTTGAGAAACCACCAATAGCAATGGTCGAGAATGAATGACAAATAGCATCAAAGGCGCTCATGCCAGCAAAATAAAATGCTGTCGCACAAGCCACAGTTAATAATAAGTAGATATACCAAAGCGCCTTGGCGGTCTCGGCAATTCGCGGTTTCATCTTACTGTCTTTTACCGGCCCGGGTATTTCAGCTTTATAGAGCTGCATACCACCAATACCTAACAGCGGCAAAATGGCTACCGCGAGCACAATGATCCCCATGCCACCCATCCACTGCAGCAGATGTCGATAAAACAATATCGCTTTGGGTAAATCATCGAGGCCGACAATCACGGTGGCCCCTGTGGTAGTCAACGCTGAAAAGGATTCAAAGAAGCTGTCTGTCCAACTTAAGTCGGGCTCGGTAGAAAAGATAAATGGTAGTGCCCCGATGGAGCCCAGTACCGTCCAAAACATCACCACAATCAAAAAGCCTTCGCGGGTGCGCAAATCGCCTTTTTGAGCCCGGTTTGGATACCAAAGTAAAAAACCTAAAAATAAACTGACGCAAAACGCCTGTATAAATGCAGTACCGCCGCCATCTTTATAAAAAATGGCGACTAATGCAGGTGGCAGCATAGTGATAGAAAATAATCCCATCAGCAGGCCAGTGATTCTAATAATTGTTTTATATTGCACTGTGTTTATATCGCATAGGTTTTATTTTGCACTAATTTGAGAGCATCGTTGTTAATGCCGCCCAAGACTCGGGCGCGCTAATAAGCCATAACACCTCAGCTAATCACATCTTTAAAGATCAGCGATTAACAATTGAGCTTATTATCGTTATGACTTTGTATTTTGGCATACTTTTTACACTCATCAAACGTTAAACTTTGCCTTAAGCTGACCTTGGGTTTGGGTGGCCAGCTCACGATTAAAGTCATCATGAAATGCTTTGGCAATTTCAAATTCAATTTCGATAACATCAGTAAAGACTTTATTGCTGATAACACCATCAAATTGATTAACCAAATATTCAATTTGATTAAGTTGCGGGTAACTGCAACTCAGCTTAGTACTATAGCGAATATATTTAGTTTTGGTCTCAAGTTCGGTTAAACCAGACTTGATCCCCGATGAGTAAGCCCGCACTAAGCCACCCACGCCTAACTTAGTGCCGCCAAAGTAGCGCACTACAATAGCGCCAATCTCACCAATATTTGAGCCTTGTAACGTTGCTAACATCGGCCGACCAGCACTGCCTGCAGGCTCGCCATCGTCGCTGCTGCCAATGGCAATACTATTTTGCGGATCGGACGCCACAAAAGCATAGCAATAATGGTTAGCGCCCGGGTATTCCAGCCTCATGTTAGTAAGCGCACACTTCAACTCTAATTCACTACTACAGTGAAACAGCACAGTGATAAATCGACTGTGCTTGATATCTTCTTCGATGGTGAGTGTTTGATTGGGTATTTGGTATTGTTCAGTCAATGAGGCCTAGCTCTCGGGTCATGTTTTCGTTTCTATCTTGGTGCACAATAACATTATCTTCAATTCGAATGCCGCCAAAAGGTCTTAATTCGTCGACTTTATCCCAATTTATTTGCGATTGTCGCCGATCGGCTTTTAGTCCTGCCAGTAATGAGTCGATAATATATATCCCCGGTTCAATAGTAAAAACTTGGTTAGCGGCGATTTCACGGGTGCAACGTAAAAATGGATGCCCAGCTGGTGTCGGAATATGGGTGCCTGCTTCATCACCTAAAAAGCCGCCCATATCGTGTACTTGTAACCCCAGCATGTGGCCTAAACCATGGGGGCAGAAAACACTGGTAATCCCCTGCTCGACCAAGCCTTGAGCATCACCTGTTGCCAAATTAAAGTCCAACATCAAATTAGCCAGTTTTGCATGAAAACGTAAGTGTAAATCAGGGTATTTAACCCCAGGCTTCATCATATCGACTAGTGACAACTGCAACTTGTTCATCTCCACAATCAACTCGTAGAAACTATTTTTCTCAAAAGAGTAAGTACGGGTAATGTCAGATGCATAACCATTATAGTTAGCGCCCGCATCGATTAAGAATGATAACCGTGGTGACGGGATTTGATGCTCTAATACGGTGTAATGCAATATCGCCGCATTTTGGTTAAGGGCAACAATATTGCCATAGGGTACTTCGTTTTCAGTTTGGCCAATGGCGGATAAATACTGCTGCTGAATTTCAAACTCGCTGCCACCATTATAAAAAGCATTCTTAGCCGCTAAGTGGCCTTTTATTGCAGTTTGGTTAGCGCGGCGCAAACATTCCAGTTCGTACTGGGTTTTATCGGCGCGGTGATAATGCAGGTAATTCATTACCGCATCAGGATTACAGCAACTGATGCCGAGCACTTCAGCCACATCAATATGCTCACCAATATATGCCCAGTGCGATAAATCAGCCGGTAATAATTGCGCCACTTGGTCTGCTTTAGTCAGCAATTTAATCTCAAAATGTTCAGCCCAAAAATCATTGGGCTCATCACTGACTTTATGCCAAAAATCCACCGGGCGATAAAATATCAGCTGCGGTTTATCAACTCCGTTAGCGACAACCCAACAATTGGGGTTATCAAGCACAGGTAACCAGGCTTTAAACTGTGGATTAACTTTAAATGGGTAACTTAAATCATCAAGAAACTGGCGATGAGCCTGACCTGAATGAATAACTAACCCATCAAGCTGTTCACTTTGTGTTATTTCGGCAACACGGCGATTTAGTTCTGCAATGTGTGCATGATAAAAATGAGCAAGCTGATCCATTATTTCAGTCCCTGTAATGATTTTTTGTTATGAAAGAACTTGTGAAGTGTATCACAAAGGGCAAAATTGACTCTAGCTGCCAATTATTTAAACGGACGTTTAAATTGGGTGTTGTATTTTATTTCATTTCGTCGCACACTGTTTGGCAACTGGTCAAATGATGGCCGTCGCTGCTGTGAAAACAAAGCTAGATAACAACACAGTGATTGTGATGTAGAAGTCGCTTTTAGCAAAAAGGAAGCAAGCAATGATCTACCAAAGTCCTACGATTCAAGTTGAGTTATTAGAGGATAATATTGCCAAGCTGTGCTTTAACGCACCAGGTTCGGTAAATAAATTCGATAAAGAAACTCTTTCTTCATTAGATGCTGCATTAGAAAGCATCAAGCAAAACACCAACATACAAGGCCTACTGGTTACCTCTGGTAAAAGTACCTTTATCGTTGGCGCTGATATCACAGAATTTTTAGGTTTATTTGAGCAAGATGATGCCACCTTATTATCTTGGGTCGAACAAGCCAGCGCAGTATTTGATAAACTTGAAGACTTACCATTCCCAACAGCTTCTGCTGTAAATGGTTTTGCATTAGGTGGCGGTTGTGAAGCTATCCTTGCGACTGACTTACGCATCGCTGACACCAACGCCCGTATTGGCTTGCCAGAAACCAAGCTTGGTTTAATCCCAGGTTTTGGTGGTACTGTGCGCTTACCTCGTGTGATTGGTGCTGACAACGCACTAGAATGGATCACCACAGGTAAAGATCAACGCCCAGAGGCTGCTTTAAAAGTTGGCGCTATTGATGCGGTTGTTGCACCTGAAAATTTAGAAGCTGCTGCTCTACAAATGCTAAAAGATGCCATCAACGAAAAGTTAGATTGGCAGTCTCGCCGCGCACGTAAACTTAAACCACTTACATTGCCAAAGCTTGAAGCCATGATGTCGTTTGCGACAGCTAAAGGCATGGTCTTTAAAGTTGCAGGTAAACATTACCCTGCACCTATGATGGCAGTTAACGTTATTGAACAAGCTGCAACACTTGATCGCGCAGAAGCGCTAAAAGTAGAAAATAAAGCTTTCATCAAATTAGCGAAAACTGAAGTTGCCACGGCATTAATTGGCATTTTCTTAAACGACCAGTTCGTTAAAGGTAAAGCTAAGAAAGCCGGTAAACTGGCTAAGAAAGTAAACAGCGCTGCAGTATTAGGCGCTGGCATCATGGGTGGCGGTATCGCTTACCAAAGTGCAAGTAAAGGTACACCGATTGTCATGAAAGACATCGCCCAACCTGCATTAGATTTAGGTTTAGGCGAAGCGGCTAAATTACTGACAGCGCAAGTTAAGCGTGGCCGTTCTACCCCAGCTAAAATGGCAGCAGTTTTAAACAACATCACTCCAGCGTTAGATTATGCCCCCATTAAAGATGCTGACGTTATCGTTGAAGCTGTAGTTGAGCATCCTAAAGTTAAAGCGTCTGTATTAGCTGAAGTTGAAGGTTATGTTGCAGATGATGCCATCATTGCATCAAACACCTCTACTATCTCAATCAACTTATTAGCGAAGAGCATGAAGAAGCCAGAGCGCTTCTGCGGCATGCACTTCTTTAACCCAGTACATAAAATGCCATTAGTTGAAGTCATTCGTGGCGAAAACAGCTCAGAAGAAACGATTGCTTCTGTTGTGGCATACGCCAGCAAAATGGGTAAAACTCCTATCGTTGTTAACGATTGCCCAGGTTTCTTTGTTAACCGCGTATTGTTCCCTTACTTTGCCGGCTTCAGTGGTTTACTGGCTGACGGTGCTGATTTTGCCAAAATCGATAAAGTAATGGAAAAGCAATTCGGTTGGCCAATGGGCCCAGCATACTTACTTGACGTTGTTGGTCTAGATACAGGTCATCATGCACAAGCAGTTATGGCTGAAGGTTTCCCTGACCGCATGGGTAAAAATGGCAAAGATGCTATCGACATCATGTTTGAAAGTGAGCGCTTTGGTCAGAAGAATACTAAAGGGTTCTACTCTTACTCTGTTGACCGTCGCGGTAAGCCAAAGAAAGATTTAGATCCAACAAGCTATGAATTGTTAGGTAAAGAATTTGGTGAGCTAAAAGAATTCGAAGAAGATGAAGTTATCGCTCGTTGTATGATCCCAATGATTATCGAAACGGTTCGTTGTTTAGAAGAAGGCATTATTGCTTCTCCTGCTGAAGGCGATATGGGTCTGGTTTACGGTATTGGTTTTCCACCATTTAGAGGCGGTGTATTCCGTTACCTAGATACCATGGGTGTTGCTAACTTTGTTGCACTTGCTGACAAGTTTGCTCACTTAGGTGGTTTATATCAAGTGACTGATGCAATGCGTGAGCTTGCAGCCAATAACGGTACTTACTACCCAGCCTAATTAGCAGTAAAGGAATAACATCATGAAAAACGCTGTAATCGTCGACTGCATTCGTACTCCGATGGGCCGCTCTAAGGCTGGAGTATTTAGAAATGTACGTGCAGAAACTTTATCTGCAGAGCTAATGAAATCATTATTAGCACGTAATCCAAAACTTAATCCAACAGATATCGAAGATGTTATCTGGGGTTGTGTGCAACAAACTCTTGAGCAAGGTTTCAACATTGCTCGTAACGCGGCGCTTTTAGCTGGCATTCCAAAATCAGCTGGCGCCGTAACGGTTAACCGCTTATGTGGTTCATCAATGGATGCCTTGCATCAAGCAGCCCGCGCAATTATGACTGGCCAAGGCGATACCTTTATCGTTGGTGGTGTTGAGCACATGGGTCATGTACCAATGAACCATGGTGTAGACTTCCACCCAGGTCTTGCTGCTAACGTGGCAAAAGCATCTGGCATGATGGGCTTAACCGCTGAAATGCTAGGCAAAATGCACGGTATTACTCGTGAACAACAAGACGCTTTTGCTGTACGTTCTCATCAACGCGCTCATGCTGCTACTGTTGAAGGTCGTTTTGATAATGAAATCGTTCCTATCGAAGGACACGATGCAAACGGCGCGTTAATTAAAGTGACTCACGATGAAGTTATTCGTCCAGAGACGTCATTAGAGTCTTTATCAGGTCTACGCCCAGCGTTTGACCCAGCTAACGGCACAGTAACAGCGGGTACCTCTTCTGCACTTTCTGACGGCGCTTCAGCTATGTTAGTGATGGAAGAAGAAAAGGCTCGCGAATTAGGTTTACCGATTCGTGCTCGTATCCGCTCTATGGCGGTTGCTGGTTGTGATGCAGCAATTATGGGTTACGGCCCAGTTCCTGCAACTAACAAAGCCTTAGCTCGCGCTGGATTAAACATAGATGATATGGACGTGATTGAATTGAATGAAGCATTCGCTGCGCAATCATTACCATGTGTTAAAGATCTTGGTTTAACTGATGTTGTTGACGAAAAAGTTAACTTAAATGGTGGCGCGATTGCATTAGGTCATCCATTAGGTTGTTCAGGTACGCGTATCTCAACAACACTGATTAACTTGATGGAAGCAAAAGATGCTAAATATGGTTTAGCCACTATGTGTATTGGTTTAGGCCAAGGCATTGCAACTATCTTTGAGCGCGTTGATAGCTAAATCTAATTTACTATTACAGCTACATTAGTAGCATCAAAATTAAAAACCGAGCTATCTAGCTCGGTTTTTTTATCCCTGCTTTTAAAGCAATGTTTCACGTGGAACATCATATTTCGGTGAGCATAACATCACGCTTTACTAATAAAGCTAGCATCAGTGTTGCATCAAACTTTAACCAGAGTAAAATTAGCGCAATTGTTGAGTAAGAAGAATTGATATGACTAAAGATTTTACTGCCGCAGACCACCACTTAGATGCGCTTGGTTTACGTTGCCCAGAACCTGTAATGATGATCCGTAAAACTGTGCGTAAAATGGCAGAAGGTGAAAGCCTATTAATTACTGCTGATGATCCAGCAACCACCCGTGATATTCCAAGCTTTTGTGAGTTTATGGATCATACTCTTCTAGCAAGTGATACTAACCAAACACCATACAAATACCTGATTAAAAAAGGCCTCTAATCATGATTTCGTTACACGCTATTGCTTACAAAACTGCTAAAAAAGGGCCGATGAAGCCAGTATTTTGTGCCAAGGTAAGTTTATTAAAAGGCGTTGAAAACGATATTTTTGGAAAACCCGGAAAACGGCAAGTGACCGTCATGTCGCAGCAACAGTGGCAATTAGCCTGTAATGAAATTAATGCCGATTTAGACTGGTTAACCCGAAGAGCCAATATATTAATTGATGGCTATAAGTTTAGCGCCGCAGATGTTGGTAAAGTCATTAAACTTGGTAATGATGTTAGCTTACTGATTACCGGTGAAACCGACCCATGTAAAAAAATGGAGCAGTCACAGCAAGGTCTTGAAAAAGCCCTCACCCCAGATTGGCGTGGTGGCGTAACCTGTAAAGTGATAACTGAAGGCCTGATCCAAATTGATGATCAGGTTTCAATAATAACCATATAAGTGTGCCTATTGAGTTTTATCTTTAATGACAGTTGCACTGAGCAAAAATGAATAACTGTTCAGTGCTTATTACACTAAACAAACTTGCAAAATTAGATACATACTCACGTATTTTTATACGACTTAATTAAAACTCAGCTCAAAGCCCCCCACAATTTAACCAACATACAGCAATTTATCAGATTGAAATAGCTAAACACCCAGCTTCATATCGCTGAGCTGCAAATAATTATTCTACAGCCTAGCAGTCACCCGATAGCTGTCATTATTTGAAACAGAATATCTATTTAGTTATTGGCTAATATATGCGATAAATGTCATCAGATTTGTAACTCGCCAATAACACTAAGAAACATAAAAGTGTTAACGCGACCTATAACAATAATGACAACAAATGGACTGTGCATGCTAACTTCAAAAATAAAACCTCTCTACACTGCGATAGCGTTAAGCTTAGCAAGTGTTTCTCTTGCTGCTAATGCCTCTGATGATGCTTCTAAAGAAACAGAAAAATGGCAAGTTAATGCGCCTGCGAACGCGCCGCTAGAAAAACTCTCTATTGATGTCACCGAAGGCACATGGATGAATGTCAGCGTTTCCCCTGACGGTAAGACCATAGTGTTTGACTTACTCGGTGATATTTATCAAATGCCAATAAAAGGTGGCGAGGCAAAAAAACTCGCTTCTGGCATCGCTTGGCAAATGCAGCCGGTATATAGCCCAGATGGCAAATATATTGCCTTCACCTCAGATGAAGATGGCGGTGATAATATTTGGGTAATGAATGCTGACGGTTCGAACCCACATCCTGTAACCAGTGAAACCTTCCGCTTGCTCAATAGCCCAGCTTGGAGCCCTGACTCACAATACTTAGTGGCCCGCAAACATTTTACCGGTAGTCGCAGTTTAGGTGCTGGTGAAGTGTGGATGTATCACGTCGCTGGCGGCGAAGGGGTAAAATTAACTGAGCGTCCGAACGAACAAAAAGATTTAGGCGAGCCTGCCTATTCACCTGATGGCAGATATATTTATTTCAGCCAAGATGCTACCCCAGGCAAAACCTTTCACTACTCAAAAGATTCAGTAAAAGGTATTTATAAAATTAAGCGCTACGATACTCAGTCTGGTGATATAGAAGTATTACTTGAAGGCACTGGCGGCGCCATTCGCCCAACACCTAGCCCTGATGGCACCAAGTTAGCTTATATCAAACGTGATGGCTTCCAATCTTCGCTGTATTTACTCGATTTAAAATCAGGGGCGCAAACTAAGCTTTATGGTGATTTAGATCGTGATATGCAAGAAACATGGGCAATTCATGGTGTGTATCCGACCATGTCTTGGACCCAAGACAATGAACAAATTGTTTTTTGGGCCAAAGGTAAAATTAATAAATTAACCCTTGAAGACAAGTCTGTTGAGAATATTCCTTTCAGCGTTAAAACTGAATTAAAGGTGCAACCATCAGTACGCTTCACTCAAAATCTAGATAAGGATAATTTCGACGTAAAAATGCTGCGTATGGCACAAGTCTCACCTAACGGCGAAAAAGTGGTTTTTGAAGCATTAGGCAAACTTTGGATCCGTGATATTGAAGATGGTAAACAAAAGCGTTTAACTAGACTTGATGATGACGTTAATGAACTATTCCCGCAATGGTCACGGGACGGCAAGAATATCGTCTTTACCACTTGGAATGATCAAGACCAAGGCACCGTCAGTATTGTGAGTAGCAAAGGTGGTCGCAGTAAACAACTGACATCACTGCCAGGTAAATATGTCGAACCAACCTTTTCACCAGATGGTAAAACCGTTGTCTACCGTAAAGCGAAAGGCGGATATGTCACTCCTAGAACTTGGTCCCAAGAACCGGGTTTATATAAAGTTGATCTAAAGAATAAGCAAAATATCAAAGTTTCAGCTAGCGGTTATCAGCCACAATTTGGCGCTGATAATAATCGTGTCTTTTTTATGGATCACGGTAAAACCCCAGAACTGGCATCAATCAGTTTAGACGGCTTTGAAAAACGCACTCACTACACTAGCGAACATGCTACCGAATTTAGAGTATCGCCAAATGGTGAGCACCTTGCCTTTGCTGAACGCTTTAGAGTTTATGTCACCCCTTTTGCCAAGCATGGCGAAACCATCAAAATCAGCCCGAAAGCGAAAAACTTACCAGTAATGCAATTAAGTGCCCGCGCAGGTGAAAGCATTAGCTGGAACAGTAACAATGAAGAGATTTATTGGACTTTAGGCCCAGACCTTTATCAAGCCAAAGTGGATACTGACTACAACAGCGATGAGGAAGCTAAGCCTGAAGTTACTGCTATTGGTTTCACTAAAAAAGCAGATGTTCCACGTGGAACAATCGCATTTGTTGGTGGCAAAATCATTACCATGGAAAATGACCAAGTTATTGATAATGGTGTTGTCATCGTTAAAGATAATAAAATTGTCAATGTTGGCGATGCTAACTTAACCATTCCAACTGATGCACAAGTCATCGACATTAAAGGTAAAACTTTAATGCCAGGTTTATTTGATGCCCATGCTCATGGTAGCCAAGCAGATGATGAAATCACGCCACAGCAAAACTGGCAATTATACTCAGCACTGTCATTGGGCGTGACTGCAATACATGATCCGTCAAATGACACCACTGAGATTTTTGCAGCATCAGAGCAACAAAAAGCCGGTAATATTGTGGGTCCGCGCATATTCTCAACCGGAACTATTTTATACGGCGCTAATGCACCAGGTTACACATCCCATGTAGATTCACTGGATGATGCAAAATTCCATTTAGAGCGTCTTAAAAAGGTAGGCGCTTTCAGCGTGAAAAGTTACAACCAACCACGTCGTAACCAACGCCAACAAGTGATTCAGGCTGCCCGTGAATTAGACATGATGGTGGTTCCTGAAGGTGGTAGTTTGCTGCAGCATAACTTGTCGATGATTGCTGATGGCCATACCACTGTCGAACACTCATTACCCGTTGGTTCTATCTATAGCGATATTAAACAGTTCTGGAGTCAAACCAAAGTCGGTTATACCCCAACACTGGTTGTCGCATATGGCGGTATTTCTGGCGAGCATTACTGGTACGATAAAACTGATGTTTGGGCACACCCTCGCTTAAGCATGTATGTTCCGTCTGATATTCTTAATGCCCGCTCAATGAGAAGAACAACTGCACCGGATGAACATTACAATCACTTCAATGTGGCACGGGTTGCCAATGAGCTAAATGATATTGGCATCAAACCCAATATTGGTGCTCATGGTCAACGTGAAGGTTTAGCGGCGCACTGGGAAATGTGGATGTTTGCTCAAGGTGGTATGAGCAATATGGATGTGCTGAAAACAGCAACCATAAACCCTGCAACCACCTTCGGTATGGATCATCAAATAGGCTCAATTAAAGCCGGTAAACTAGCTGATATTATTGTGATTGACGGCGACCCATTAACTGATATTCGTGTGACTGATAAAGTGTCTTACACCATGGTCAATGGTAAGTTATTTGATTCAGAAACCATGAATCAATTGAATGGCGAAGAAGTTAGCCGTAAACCATTTTTCTTTGAGAAAAAAGATTAATACTGAGGCAACAAGCTTAGGCTAATCGAAAATGATTTAGCAAAAAAAGAAAAGGATGTTCCACGTGGAACATCCTTTTTTTATTTGCTAAAAAACTGCGTTAAACAAAATCGCTTCCATAACAAAAACAATCTGTTGTATGGTCATTAACCATACCTACCGCTTGCATAAAAGCATAACAAATAGTTGGCCCTACAAAGTTAAAACCGAGCTTTTTAAGTGCTTTAGACATGGCCTCAGATTCTGCTGTTTGAGCAGGTAAATCCGCCGAAGTTAAATAATGATTTACGACAGGCTTACCGCCAACAAACTGCCAAAGAAATTCAGAAAAATCATTACCCTGCTCAACAAAGGCTAAATAGGCTTTGGCATTTCGAATAATAGAATTAACCTTTAGACGGTTCCTGATAATTCCAGGGTTTAATAGTAATTCTTCGACTTTGGCATCATCGAATGTGGCAATCACTTTTGGATCAAAATTGGCAAACAAAGCTTGGTAATTGTGTTGCTTCTTTAAAATGGTGATCCAAGATAATCCTGCTTGCTGACCATCCAAGCAAAGCTTTTCAAATAACTCGATGGGATCATAAACAGGCCGCCCCCAAACATTGTCATGATAGTCTTGATAAATAGGGTCATCACTGACCCAACCACAACGTTGTTGAACCATTTATTGAGTCCTTTACTATTTTTAATCTCTACGTTAAAAAATAACCTACATAAGCCTTTATCTACAAGGTATAATCAAAACCATTTTCTATTTATAGCCTAACCAGTAGATAAGCGGACATGACGACGAAACACGACGTAAAAACATTCCAGGGCTTTATTATGACCCTGCAGGAATTCTGGGCGCAGCAAGGTTGCGCAATAGTTCAACCATTAGACATGGAAGTTGGCGCTGGTACATTCCACCCAATGACATTCTTGCGCTCATTAGGCCCTGAGCCTATGAGTAGTGCTTATGTTCAGCCATGTCGTCGCCCTACCGATGGCCGTTACGGTGAAAACCCTAACCGTCTACAACACTACTATCAATTTCAAGTAGTGCTTAAGCCTTCTCCTAGCAATATTCAAGAGCTATACCTTGGCTCTTTAGAAGCACTAGGCGTAGATATGGGCGTCCATGATGTTCGCTTCGTAGAAGACAACTGGGAATCACCTACATTAGGTGCTTGGGGTCTAGGTTGGGAAGTTTGGTTAAACGGTATGGAAGTATCGCAATTTACCTACTTCCAACAAGTGGGCGGTTTAGAGTGTAAGCCTGTAACTGGTGAAATCACTTACGGCCTTGAACGTCTTGCGATGTATATCCAAGAAGTTGATAGCGTATATGACCTAGTATGGACAGACGGTCCAATGGGTAAAGTGATGTATGGTGATATTTTCCATCAGAACGAAGTTGAGCAATCAACCTATAACTTTGAACACGCCAATGTAGAAGTACTATTCAAGCAGTTTGATGATTGTGAAGTCGCTTGTCAGCATTTACTTGACCTTGAAAAGCCATTGCCTCTTCCTGCATACGAACAAGTAATGAAAGCATCTCATGCCTTTAACTTACTTGATGCTCGCCACGCGATTTCGGTTACTGAACGTCAACGTTATATTTTACGTGTACGTACTATGGCCAAAGGTGTTGCAGAGTCTTACTACCAAGCCCGTGAAGCGCTTGGTTTCCCAATGTGTAAGTAGAGGTAAATAGAATGAATGTTGAAAACTTACTCATTGAAGTGGGTACTGAAGAGTTACCGCCAAAAGCATTACGTAAATTAGCTGAATCATTTTTAGCTAACTTCAGCGAAGAGCTAACCAAAGCTGAGTTGGCCTTTGAAAAAGCCACTTGGTACGCTGCGCCGCGCCGTTTAGCTATTAGCATTGAACAACTTGCTGTAGCTCAAGCTGACAAGGTCGTTGAAAAACGTGGCCCTGCTGTTGCCCAAGCATTTGATGCTGATGGCAACCCAACGAAAGCAGCTATGGGCTGGGCTCGTGGTAACGGCATCACTGTGGAACAAGCTGAGCGCTTGAAAACAGATAAAGGCGAATGGTTATTACACCAAGCTAAAGTGGTTGGCGTAGAAACTAAATCACTGATCGCAGCCATGGCGCAAAAAGCATTAGATAAGTTACCAATTCCTAAGCCAATGCGCTGGGGAAGTAACACCACACAATTTATCCGTCCGGTTCATACCGTTACTATGCTATTAGGTGATGAGTTAGTTGATGGTGAATTGTTAGGTATCAAATCAGCACGTACTATTCGTGGTCACCGCTTTATGGGCGTTGATACCTTCGAGTTAGATCATGCTGACAACTACTTAGCCGCTCTTGAGCAGCAAGGTAAGGTTTTAGCTGATTACCAACGTCGTAAAGATATAATCAAGACTAACGCTGAAGCTGCAGCCAAAGACATTGGCGGTGTTGCAGAACTTGAAGATGACTTACTTGAAGAAGTCACCTCTTTGGTTGAGTGGCCTGTGGTACTCACCGCTAACTTTGAAGAAAAGTTTTTAGACGTACCGGCTGAAGCCTTGGTTTACACCATGAAAGGCGATCAGAAATACTTCCCTGTATTTGATAAAGCCGGCCAGTTGCTACCAAACTTTATCTTCGTGACTAATATCGAATCTAAAGATCCACAGCAGATTATTTCAGGTAACGAAAAAGTAGTTCGACCTCGTTTAGCTGATGCTGAGTTCTTCTTTGAAACAGATAAGAAAGAGTCATTAGAAGCGCGCCTTGCTAGCTTAGAAACGGTTGTATTCCAAAAGCAATTAGGCACGATTAAACAACGTGTTGAACGTATCTCTGCAATAGCCGGTTTTATTGCCACCAGCATTGATGCCAACAGCGAAGAAGCGAGCCGTGCAGGTTTACTGTCTAAGTCAGACTTAATGACCAATATGGTGATGGAGTTTACTGATCTTCAAGGCACTATGGGCATGCACTATGCACGCTTAAATGGTGAAACTGAAGCTGTCGCAGTTGCTTTAGCTGAACAATACAAGCCAAAGTTCTCTGGCGATACCGTGCCTACTGCACCTATTTCAATCTGTGTCGCGCTAGCTGAAAAGCTTGATACCTTAGTGGGTATTTTCGGTATTGGCCAAGCCCCTAAGGGTGCTGCAGATCCATTCGCACTGCGTCGTGCAGCGATTGGTATTTTACGTATTTGTTTAGAAAACAACTTGCCATTAGACTTAGTTGATTTAATTGATAAAGCAAAACAATTACACGGTGAAAACCTCACTAAAGACAATGTGTCTGAGCAAGTGCTTGAATTCTTCATGGGTCGTTTCCGCTCTTGGTATCAAGATCAAGGCGTCAGCGTTGACGTTATTCTTGCAGTGCTGGCACGTAAGCCTACTGCACCGGCTGACTTTGAAAGCCGTATTAAAGCTGTGGCGCACTTCAGAACGTTAGAGCAAGCCTCTGCTTTAGCTGCAGCTAACAAGCGTGTTTCTAACATTCTAGCCAAAGTTGAAGGCGAGACTGCCACTAGCATTGATGCCAGTTTATTGGTTGAACCTGCTGAGAAAGCATTAGCTGAAAAGTTAGCTGAACTGCAACCACAGCTTGCGCCATTATTTGCTGCGGCAAACTACCAAGAAGCGTTAGCATTACTGGCGAACCTGCGTGAAAGCGTTGATGCCTTCTTTGAAGGTGTCATGGTAATGGCTGATGATGAAGCCCTTAAGAATAACCGCTTAGCATTACTAAATAGCCTGCGTGAGCAATTCTTACATGCTGCAGATATCTCACTACTACAATAATAGTTAACCCTATTAAGTTGTAAAAAAAACGCGCTTTAACATCAGTTAAGCGCGTTTTTTATTGGCTGATTTTTAAAGCCTCATGATTAATTTTAAATGAAGACTTCGAATCAAATATTAAAAGCTAATCAGTTTTTGATGGAAAACATCAAACTCAGATTGATTCAAACCGACTTGCTGCAATAGCTGCTGTAAATCATCTTGTTCAAGTTTATCTTTTTGCCGCAACATAGAACACTCACTGATGATATTTGCCCGCCATACAGCCAATGCCATCATGTCTGTTGGACGATAATCAGAATTAGCTAATTGTGCTAGCTGAAACTCAAACTGTGCTGGCAGCTGCCAATGCTTCGCCAGTAACGCACTTAGCCCTAACGACTTAGTGGTCATCACTTGCTTAAACAATGCCGAACTTGGCTGTTCACCCGGCTCGGCTTTTTCAAAGGCATCCAGCAGCATTTTGAAAATGGCGATTTTGCCAACATCATGAAGTAATCCCAGTAAAAACACCGTATCTGCATCTTCTTCAGCTAAGTCACTGGCAATAAAAGCCACTTGCATTGAATGACGCCAAATTTCAGCGCCAAAACGCCTAAAGTAAATCGGCTTAATATCAATCATTTCTTTCACTAAACAACTGCGAACAAACTGACGTAATTGCGCTCGCCCTAACTGCACAATAGCTTGGTGTAGATTAGTAATATCTTTGCCTGAACGCTTAAAAGCACTTGAGTTGCATAACTTTAATACTTCGACGCTCAGTACCGGATCTTGCTCAATTAACTGCAGTACTTGTTTGGTTTCAATCTCATCTTGGGATAGTTTATGGTCAAGCTCGGTTATGCGCCTTGGCAGTTTTAACACCTTGGCAGCAATATCTTGAGGTGCACTAAAAGCGATGTCGATTTCGGCTAATATGCTACGTTCAAGATTATTAGCCATGCCACCAGTTTTATGGCTACTCATAGGAAAAAGTAGACTATAAAACAGCGCCGACAAATCTATTTGTTGCGCCTCTTCTGGTGTTTCACTTGAGTTGCTTAAGTATGATTTAGTTTGCCTTACATATGAGTTACTAGAGCACAGTTTCGAGTCTGTAGCGCTTGACTCTTGGGTGTTAGCCGATAGCAATGAATGCTGCTCATTTAATGCTTTGGCTTGTTTGACCTCAACGGTCGGTCTTAAATTAAAAATCTTATTGAATAGCTTTTTAAACACAATAAATTACCTACACTTCAGGTAAATATACAACAGTGACAAGATGAGTTTGTAGAGATTACCGATAAAAAAATGGGCGCCTTAAGGCACCCATTTAATGTATTTTAAACTCGACTACACGTCTAAGTTAGCAACGTTTAGCGCGTTAGTTTCAATGAAGTCACGACGCGGTTCAACTTGATCGCCCATCAAACAAGTAAACAATTGATCAGCGCCTACGGCATCTTCAATGGTGACTTGTAGCATACGACGAGTTTCAGGATCCATTGTAGTTTCCCACAATTGCTCAGGGTTCATTTCACCCAATCCTTTATAACGTTGGATGTACAAACCACGTTTAGCTTCAGACATAGTCCAATCAAGCGCCTCTAAGAAGCTATCAACTTCTTTCATACGCTCGCCACGTTTAACATAGCCGCCTTCTTCAATCATACCGTCTAATGCTGAGCCTAACTTAGCAATACGTTGGTAATCATTTGATTGGAAGAAGTCGTAACTAAATACGTAGTTAGTATCAATACCATGCTTACGGATTGTTAGGCTTGGTAGGTATACCTGACGCTCAGGATCTAATTGTGGTTCAATGTTATAAATAACGCCGTCAGTTTCAATCTCAATAAGGTCAGCGACAAAGGCATCACACCACTGCTTCATTTGTGCTTCGTCAGCCAGCATTTCATTGTTCAGTGCTGGGTGGTAAAGCATACGGTTACAAATAACCGTTGGGTAACGCTTAGTTAAACGCTCAATAACCGCTTCAACCTCACGATACTGGCTCACTAAACGCTCTAGTGGCTCACCTGTCATACCTGGTGCACCCGCAGAAGGGTAAATATGAGTACCATCTAACGCTTGAGTGGTTAAGTATTCCGTTAGTGCTGGCTCATCTTTTAGGTACTGCTCTTGCTTACCTTTTTTAACTTTAAATAAAGGTGGTTGAGCAATATAGATGTAACCACGTTCAATCAACTCTGGCATTTGACGGAAGAAGAAAGTCAACAGCAGCGTACGAATGTGCGAGCCATCGACGTCAGCATCGGTCATGATGATGATGTTGTGATAACGGGTTTTCTCAGGATCATAATCATCACGGCCAATACCACAACCTAATGCAGTGATCAGCGTCGCGACCTCTTGAGAAGATAACATTTTATCGAAACGTGCTTTTTCAACGTTAAGAATTTTACCTTTTAGCGGAAGAATAGCTTGGTTTTTACGGTTACGTCCCTGCTTGGCTGATCCGCCAGCAGAGTCCCCTTCCACTATGTATATTTCAGAAAGCCCAGGGTCTTTCTCTTGGCAATCAGCAAGCTTACCTGGCAAACCACCTAAATCTAATGCGCCTTTACGACGGGTCATTTCACGGGCTTTACGCGCCGCTTCACGAGCACGTGCCGCATCAACGATTTTACCAACAATTAATTTTGCATACGTTGGGTTTTCTAATAGGTAATCATTTAATTGCTCACCCATTGTTTGTTCAACCGCACCTTTCACTTCACTCGACACTAACTTGTCTTTAGTTTGTGAACTGAATTTAGGATCTGGCACTTTTACTGAAATAACCGCGGTTAACCCTTCACGAGCATCATCACCCGTTGCATTGGTTTTACCTTTTTTATTGAAACCTTCACGCTCCATATAGTTATTTAAGTTACGGGTTAATGCACCCCGGAAACCCGCTAAGTGAGTACCGCCATCACGTTGTGGGATGTTATTGGTAAAACAGAAAATCTTTTCTTGATAACCGTCATTCCACTGCATTGCCACTTCAACGGTAATGCCGTCTTCACGCTCTTGAGTAAAGTGGAAAACCTCTTTATTCACCGGCGTTTTATTGAGGTTAAGGTAATCAACGAAAGCACTGATGCCGCCTTCGTATTTAAAGAATTCATCACGGCCATCACGTTCATCAACTAAACGGATACCCACACCTGAGTTCAAGAATGATAATTCACGAACACGTTTAGCCAAGATGTCAAAGTGGAATAGCACATCTGAGAATGTTTCACTGCTTGGCCAGAAACGGATTGAAGTACCGGTTTTTTCTGATTCACCCACTGGGGTGATTGGCGTATCAGGTACACCCATTGAATAAAACTGCTCGTAAACTTTACCGTTACGACGAATGGTCATTTGCAGTTTTTCAGATAATGCGTTTACAACCGAAACACCAACACCGTGTAAGCCACCTGATACTTTATAAGAGTTATCATCAAACTTACCACCGGCATGAAGTACCGTCATAATAACTTCGGCAGCGGACACACCTTCTTCTTCATGAACCTCTACAGGAATACCACGGCCATCATCTTGTACTGATACCGAGCCATCTGAATGAATGGTGATAGTAATGTCACTACAGTGGCCTGCTAAGGCTTCATCGATAGAGTTATCGACCACTTCGAATACCATGTGATGAAGACCTGTACCATCGTCAGTATCGCCGATGTACATCCCTGGTCTCTTACGAACAGCATCAAGGCCTTTTAAAACCTTAATACTCGAAGAATCATAACTATTCTCTGACATATTTCTCTCTCGTTTTTATTCAACTACCGTGACTTGCCCATGTTCCACATGAAACATCTTACTTGGTGGGCTAGCCAGCGAATCGACTATTGCAACAGGATCAATCGCTGTGACAAAAATTTGTGCACCGGTTTCGGTTAACTGTTTTAGTAATAGTTGCCTATGCTGAGCATCTAACTCAGATGGAAGATCATCCACTAGGTAAATACTATGCTTGTTTTGCTGTTTTTGAAGCAATTTACCCTGTGCAAGGCGCAGTGCACAGACTAATAATTTTAACTGTCCTCGGGATAACGCATCCTGTACCGGTAAGCTGCCAACGCGTAATCGTAAATCCGCTTTATGTGGTCCACTGCCGGTATTTCCCGATGCTAAATCTCGGTGATATTGAGTTTTAAGTAACTCGGCAAATTCCGTTTTGCTATCCCAGCCACGGGTAAAGGAAACCTTAATATCAACCCGTGGTAAAAACTCTTCGATTATACCCTTAAGTAGCTCATTTAACGAGTCCACATATTGATTTCGTATCGAAGTAACCTGCTCAGCATAACGCACCAATTCCTTATCCCAAAATTGTATATTGGTGTAAGAGGCTCCATCTCTAAGAAGCTGATTTCTTTGCTTTAAAATTCTTCTGGTATTCACCCATGCCGTATAAAAATGACTGTCAGCATGAAAAGCTCCCCAGTCGATAAACTGCCGGCGTGCTTTTGGGCCTTCAAATAGTAAAGAAAAACTTTCAGGGGTGATAACTTGAATAGGTAACGTCTCAGCTAATACCGATAATCGCTTCACGTTATCGCCATTAAATTTAACATCAATGTCGCCATTGCGGAACCGTCTAAGGCCTAATTTAGCTTCGCCATTAGGCATTTCGAGCTTGGCAAACAAGGTCAGTTGATCTTGCTCAATATTGATAACCCGCTGGGACAGATGGCTACGAAACGAACGCCCCATACCGAGAAAATAAATGGCTTCTAAAATGCTGGTTTTACCACTGCCATTTTCACCATAAATTAAATTAAGCCCATCACTTGGCGCTAATGTCGCTGACAAAATATTTCGGAAATGTTCGATATTGAGGCGGGTTAAACTCATGGAAAATAAACAGACCCTAATTTAAAAAGAGTGAAACGAAAGAAGGTGCCTTAATGTAGCACCTTCTTGGGGTAAAACGTTATAGTTAAACGGCGCTTAATCAAGTTTAAGCGACTATTTACTTATAAGCGCATTGGCATAACCACGTACATAGAGTCTTCTTCTGCGTGGTTTTCAATTAGTGCGCTTGAGTTACCGTCTATTAAGGTTATTCTAACATCATCACTGGCTAAATTATTTAATACGTCCAATAGATAGCTGACGTTAAAGCCAATTTCTAGGTTATCTGAGTTGTATTCAACATCGATAATCTCTTCTGCTTCTTCTTGCTCCGGGTTATTGGCGGTAATGCGCAATAATCCCGGCTCAAGCTGAATACGCACACCTCTGAACTTCTCATTCGACAAAATAGAAGCACGGGTTAACGCTTGTTTTAATTGATTACGACTAGCCACCACAATTTTGGTGCCGCCTTTAGGTAATACGCGGCGATAATCAGGGAAACGACCATCGACTAATTTACTGGTGAATACCGCATTGGCAGTAATCGCACGAATCGCACTATCACCAATCGCAATGGTAATATCACTGTCTTCACTTTCAAGTAAACGCGCCATTTCAACCACGCCTTTACGCGGCACAATCACTTGCTTCTCAGGTAAGGTGGTTTCTATTTGACGATGACTTAATGCTAAGCGATGACCGTCTGTGGCAATGGCCTTTAAGGTGTTACCTGCGGTTTCAAATAACAAGCCATTTAGATAATAACGCACATCTTGGTTTGCCATTGAAAATTGTGTCGAGTCAATAATCGACTTCAAAGTGCCCTGCTTTAAGCTAAATTCAATTTCAGCTTCAAACGCTTCAACATTGGGATAATCTGATGCTGGCAAGGTCGCCAGTGAAAAACGACTACGGCCTGAGCGTAATAACCATTTGTTCTCTTGCTGCTCAATTTTAATTTCAACTTGCTCAGGAAGAGATTTAACAATATCTAATAATTTTTTAGCCGGAACTGTGGTGCGTCCCACTTCAACTTCACCTTGGATGGGAGCTTGACCGACAAGCTCAACCTCTAAGTCCGTACCAGTAAGCTTAAGTGAGCCCTCACTAACTTCAACAAGTAGATTAGATAAAATTGGCAAGTTATGGCGTCTTTCTACTGCGCCACAAACCAACTGAAGTGGTTTTAATAGGGCATCCCTATCAATTGAAAATTTCATTCGTCTCAATTTCCCGATATTAAGAAGATAAGGTACGTATCAAGTTAGCATAATCTTCTTTAATGTCATGACTTTCTTCACGTAACTGAGCAATTTTTCTGCATGCATGTAATACAGTAGTATGATCACGACCACCAAATGCGTCACCAATTTCAGGCAAGCTTTGGTTAGTTAACTCTTTTGATAATGCCATTGCCACTTGACGTGGTCTGGCAACACTGCGCGAACGGCGCTTAGATAACATGTCAGCCATTTTAATTTTGTAATATTCAGCAACGGTTTTCTGAATATTATCAATGGTGACTAACTTTTCTTGTAACGCCAGTAAATCACGTAATGCTTCACGGACAAAATCAATGGTAATTGGACGTCCGGTAAAATTAGCATTAGCAATAACGCGATTTAATGCGCCTTCTAATTCACGCACATTTGAGCGCAAACGCTTAGCAATAAAAAATGCCACTTCATCAGGCAGATTAATGCCGCTCTCTTGTGCTTTACGCATTAAGATCGCCACACGGGTTTCAAGTTCTGGCGGTTCAATGGCAACGGTTAGGCCCCAACCAAAGCGAGATTTTAAGCGATCTTCAACACCATCGATTTCCTTGGGATATTTATCCGAAGTTAAAATGACTTGATGGTTACCTTCAAGTAATGCGTTAAAGGTATGGAAGAATTCTTCTTGAGAACGATCTTTATTGGCAAAAAATTGAATGTCATCAATAAATAATGCATCAACACTGCGGTAGTAACGTTTGAAATCTTCGATGGCGTTATTTTGCAGTGCTTTAACCATGTCCTGAACAAAGCGCTCAGAATGCATGTAAACCACTTTGGCATTGGGATTATTTTTGATGATCCCATTGCCAACAGCGTGTAATAAATGGGTTTTACCTAAACCAGTACCACCATATAAAAATAGTGGGTTATAGGCGCCACCTGGATTTTCAGCCACTTGAAGTGCAGCCGCTTTACCCAGTTGGTTTGATTTACCTTCAACAAAATTATCAAACTGGTAAGTCGGATTAATGTTACTGCGGTGGTTAGCATGCTCAACCGGTTCAGCTTGAGTATTAAACGAAGTACTAACGCGCGCTTTAGTATGGGTATTTTGAGGTTTCTTTATTTCAGCAATCACTGGTGCTGCAGGTTTAGCTGCAGACGGACGACTACCAATATCAAAACGCAGCTTAGGCGCATTGCCACCTAACTGTTCAGTGAAAAATTGATTAATGATATTGATATACTTATCACGAACCCAATCGAGCACAAAACGATTCGGCGCATAAAGTACCAAGGTATCACCATCCATTTCAGCTTGCAGCGGACGGATCCACATACTGAATTGCTGCGCAGACAATTCGTCTTGCAGTCTGCCGATACATTGTTGCCACAGTGAAACCGCCACTAAAAATCCTTAAATACCGTTTGTTGAAGGAGGGGTATTCTATCGTTAGATCTCAATGATCGCTATCGATAAAAAAAATTTTATCCCCAAGCTGATCATTGTATGTGGATATCTGTGATCTTTGAAGATCAAAATCGATCTATTTATTATGAATTGTTCATAGATCCTGCTTTATTAACCGATCAACATTGATCTATAATAGCGCGGCTTTGATCTAGTAAAACTATCTTAGATCCACTACATATTGTGTTGGTACACAGAGTTATCCACATCCTGTGGTAGATTTTTAGGGTACTTATCAAAGTTAAATTGGTAAAAATTGTTCATATAGTCATTTTCCTAGTTGACGGTAGTGATTAAAGTGATTACAATTCGGCCTCTTTTTTGCCCTTGCGTCTTATTTCAAGAATGTAAGGTTTATTAACTACTAAATATACGGATTGCCAAAATGAGTAAACGTACTTTTCAACCAAGCAACCTGAAGCGTAAGCGTTCTCACGGCTTCCGCGCACGTATGGCCACTGTAGGCGGCCGTAAAGTGATTGCACGTCGTCGTGCAAAAGGTCGCGCTCGTTTATCTGCTTAATCAGTAGATATTCATAGTGACTAGCTATGCTTTTACGCGGGAGTTGCGTTTGCTAACTCCCGCGCAATTTAAATCTGTATTTTCAAATCCCATCAAAGCATCTTCTGCTGAAATAACTCTGCTTGCTATTCCAAATTCAGAGCAACATCCTCGTATTGGATTAACTGTCGCAAAACGTTTTGTTAAAAATGCCAGTGACCGAAATCGCATTAAACGAGTGATAAGAACTAATTTCCGTTTACACCAGCATGATATTCCAGACCTTGATATAGTTGTCTTGGTAAGAAATGGCGTGGTTGATATGGAAAATGCAGACCTACATAAATTAATAGAGAAGTTATGGCGCAAACTCAGTCGCCGTTACAATGGTTAGCCACAAAGGCTATTCGTGGCTACCAACTCTTTATCAGCCCTATGCTGGGACCCCGCTGTAGATTCAATCCAACATGCTCTTATTATGCAATTGATGCAATAAAAACGCATGGAACTGCGAAAGGTTGTTGGCTTGCGGCGAAACGCATACTAAAATGTCATCCTTTACATCCCGGCGGAAGTGATCCCGTCCCCCCTAAAAACGACAGGTGTAACAAATAGGCTATGGAATCTCAACGTAATTTAATGCTTATCGCTCTGCTTTTTGTCAGCTTTTTAATGTGGCAAGCATGGCAAGACGATAAAGCCCCGCAACCAGTAGCGGCCCAAACAACGTCACAGACTACTAATGTTGCGTCACAAAACGTTAGCGATGTACCAGAGGCTGATGCAGGCATGCCTGTTCAATTACCTGCTACACAAAATTTAATTACTGTGAAAACAGATCAACTAGACATTAAAATCAGCCCAGTAGGCGGTGATATTGTTTATGCTGCATTAGTTGATCATAAAGTTGAAATAGACAGTGATGACCCATTCGTAATACTTGAACAAAATGGTTCATTTAATTACATCTCACAAAGTGGTCTTATTGGCCGCGATGGTATTGATAGCAGCCGCCATGGTCGCGCTCAATTTTCAGCAGAATCTGAAAATTATGTGTTAGCCGATGGCCAAGACTCTTTATCAGTACCGCTTAATTATGTTGATGCTAATGGCGCAGCATATACCAAAGTATTTACCTTCACCCGTGGTCAATTTGATGTGACTGTTGATTACAATGTAAACAACACCACTTCAGCACCGCTGCAAATGCAAATGTATGGTCAAATAAAACAAACTGTACAAGCATCTGAAAGCAGCATGATGATGCCAACTTACCGTGGTGCAGCATACTCGACTAGCGATGTTCGTTACGAAAAGTATGACTTTGATGACATTGCAAAAAGTAACCTAAACCAACAGACACTAGGTGGTTGGGCAGCAATGCTACAACACTACTTTGTATCAGCTTGGGTGCCGCCTGCAGCTGATTCAAATACTATTTTTACCAGCATGAGTGCTGGCGGCCAAGCCAATGTTGGTTTCCGCGGCGCGGTACATGATATTGCACCAGGTGCACAGCAAACCATTAGTGCCCAATTCTATGTTGGCCCTAAAAACCAAGAAGCTTTATCTAAAATTTCTGAAACATTAAACCTTGTTGTAGATTATGGTTTCCTTTGGTGGTTAGCTATCCCAATTCACTGGTTATTGATGTTCTATCAATCCTTTGTAGGTAACTGGGGTGTGGCGATTATTTTAATTACCCTAACCGTGCGTGGTCTTTTATACCCGCTAACCAAAGCACAATACTCGTCAATGGCTAAAATGCGTAACTTGCAGCCTAAACTGACAGAAATGAAAGAACGCTTAGGTGATGACCGCCAGAAAATGGGTCAAGCCATGATGGAGCTGTATAAGAAAGAGAAAGTTAACCCTATGGGTGGCTGTCTTCCTATCTTGCTGCAAATGCCAATTTTCATCGCCTTGTATTGGGTATTACTAGAAAGCTATGAATTACGCCATGCGCCATTCATGCTTTGGATTACCGATTTGTCGGTTCAAGATCCTTACTATGTATTACCATTATTAATGGGTGTGTCTATGTGGTTAATGCAAAAAATGCAACCAATGGCACCGACTATGGATCCTATGCAAGTGAAAATGATGCAGTGGATGCCAGTTATCTTTACTGTGTTCTTCCTATGGTTCCCAGCCGGTCTAGTTCTATACTGGTTAGTAGGTAACTTAGTCGCTATTACCCAGCAAAAGATTATTTATGCAGGTTTAGAGAAAAAAGGCTTAAAATAAGTCATAGCTCAAACTGATATAATCAACAAAGGCGGCTATTAAGCCGCCTTTTCCTTTACTATTTCAACAAGGTTTTCCTCAATGACAGACACTATCGTGGCACAAGCAACCGCACCAGGTCGTGGCGGCGTAGGTATCATTCGTATTTCAGGCGATAAAGCCACGGAAGTCGCACATAGCGTATTAGGCCATTTACCTAAAACCCGTTATGCCGATTACTGTGATTTTAAAAACGCGTCAGGCGAGGTCATTGATCAAGGAATCGCACTGTTTTTTAAGGGACCCAACTCCTTTACCGGTGAAGATGTTTTAGAGCTTCAAGGTCATGGCGGCCAAATTGTGCTTGATATGCTGATCAAACGCGTGATGGAAGTAGATGGCATTCGTATCGCTAAGCCCGGTGAATTTAGCGAGCAAGCCTTTATGAACGACAAGCTGGATTTAACCCAAGCAGAAGCCATTGCCGATTTAATTGATGCCACCAGTGAACAAGCGGCTAAGAGCGCGTTAAACTCACTTCAGGGCGAGTTTTCTGATGAAGTACATCAGTTAGTCGAGCAAGTGACTAATTTGCGCTTATACGTCGAAGCAGCCATTGATTTCCCTGATGAAGAAGTCGACTTTTTATCTGACGGTAAAATCGCTAACTCACTGTATAACATCATCGCCAAATTAGACTTAGTCCAAGCCAGTGCCAAGCAAGGCTCAATTATTCGTGAAGGCATGAAGGTGGTAATTGCTGGTCGTCCTAATGCCGGTAAATCAAGCCTATTAAATGCCCTAGCAGGTAAAGAGTCTGCCATTGTCACTGAAATTGCAGGGACTACCCGTGATGTACTGCGCGAGCATATTCACCTTGATGGCATGCCACTGCATATTATAGATACCGCCGGTTTACGTGACACCGCTGATACCGTTGAAAAAATTGGTATTGAGCGTGCGTGGGATGAGATAGCAACCGCCGATAGAGTGTTATTTATGGTTGATGGCACCACCACCACCGATGTAAATCCTCACGATATTTGGCCTGACTTTATTGACCGTTTACCGAAAAAACTCGGCGTCACAGTTATTCGTAACAAAGCGGACTTAACCGGTGAGCCAGTAATGACCACTGATGAGCACGGCTATAGCGTTTATCGCATTTCAGCGAAAACCGGCTTAGGGATTGAAGAGCTTAAACAGCACCTTAAATCATTAATGGGTTATCAAAGTAACCTTGAAGGCGGTTTTATTGCCCGTCGTCGTCATTTAGAAGCCCTAGATTTAGCTGCCAGTCACTTACAACTGGGTAAAGAGCAGTTAGAAGTGTATTTAGCCGGCGAGTTATTAGCAGAAGAATTACGTATGTGCCAAATGGCGCTATCTGAAATTACCGGTAAGTTCACCTCAGATGATCTGCTGGGTAAAATCTTTAGCTCATTCTGTATTGGTAAATAGGATCGCTCATGATATTGGCAAATAAGGTTATCGTGCTCGATTTCGAAACCACAGGCTTATCACCTAATAATGCAGATCGCGCCATCGAAATTGGTGCGGTAAAACTCATTGATGGCGTGATCGTCGATAGCTTTCAAGAATTAATGAATCCGGGTAGATCGGTAAACAGTTTTATTGAAAATTACACCGGCATCACCAATGCCATGCTTAAAGAGGCAGATTCTTGTGAAGCAGTCATGACTCGCTTTGCCGATTTTATTGAAGACTTTAACTTAGTGGCCCACAACGCCAGCTTTGATAAGAAGTTTTTAGATGCTGAGTTCGACAACTGTCAGCAACAGTATTCAGGTCAATTTGCCTGTTCATTATTATTGTCACGCCGCATTAGCCAGGATGCCCCTAATCATAAACTGGGCACCTTAGTTAATTATCATCAGTTACCTAATGATGGTGTATTTCACCGCGCATTAGCCGATGCCACCATGACGGCGCATTTATGGAATCATCAGCTGGCATTGTTACAACAACAATTACCAGATAGAGCGATTACTTTTGAGCTGATTAATAAAATATCTAGGCAACCAAAAGCACAAGTCAGTCGCTATCTGCAGTCTTTATAACGATAAAAAAATCATCATTAAAACGTAAGTAAACTGGCTAAGGTAATTCAGCTGCGAGCTTATCCACCAGTAACCTCACTTTGGGTGACAAATGCCGATTGTGAGGATACAAAGCCCAAATTCCCTCCTGCTGCTGCTTATAAGATTCTAGAATGACCGATAGCTTCCCTTCACTAATGGCATCAGCTACGTAATAGCCCGGTAGTTGCACAATCCCCAAGCCTTTAATCGCGGCATTGAGTAAACTAATACCACTACTACACTGCAGATTCCCCTGCACTTTAATACTTCTTGCTTGACCCTCTTCATTGAAATGCCAGTGCGGCTGCGAGCCAACCAAACAATTGTGCTGAGTTAACTCTGATAATGAGTATGGCGCGCCAAAACGATTAATATAATCAGGGGCAGCGCAAACAAACTGCTCACGACTGGTTAAGCGCTTTGCCATCATGCTCGAATCTGGCAGACGGCCTAACCTAATCGCTAAATCATAACCGCCTTCCACTAAATCTAACTGCCGATTAGTTAACTCACAAATCACTTCAACATCAGGGTATTGCTGCATATAGTCAGTCACTATCGGCATAACAAATGACTCACCATAGGTAACAGGCGCAGTAAGCTTAATTAACCCTTGGGGTTTATTTTGCAAACTACTTATAGCCCGCTCAGCTTCTTCAAGACCATCGATAACTTGGCGGCAATGGCGATAAAATATTTGCCCTTCTTCAGTTAGCGACACTTTACGGGTGGTGCGATAAAACAATTTGGTGCTTAATCTGTTTTCAATTTGACTGATTTGACGACTCACTTGCGCAGTAGAAATAGCTAAACGCTTACCCGCTAGAGTAAAACTGTCGGTTTCAGCCACTGCGACAAATTCGTAAACCCCTTCCCATGGCAACATTATTACCACCTCGTAAAAGTAATTTGTATTTATAGCCCATTATCAACTGACAGAAAATAAATACAATAGACTTATCTTCTACACGGTATGATCTACACTGTGTAGAACCACATTTTTATCGTCACGACAAAAGGACAAACACAATGTCAGCACAATATATAAAATCTAAAGCCGCTGTTGCATGGGGAGTGGGACAACCATTATCAATTGAAGAAGTGGACGTGATGTATCCAAAAGCCGGTGAAGTAATGGTTAAGATTATCGCTTCTGGTGTTTGTCATACCGATGCTTTCACTTTATCAGGTGATGATCCTGAAGGTATTTTTCCGGTCATTTTAGGTCACGAAGGTGGCGGAATTGTAGAGATGGTTGGTGAAGGTGTTACCAGTGTCAAAGTCGGCGACCATGTTATTCCGTTATACACTGCAGAATGCGGTAAATGTAAATTCTGTACTTCAGGTAAAACCAACCTATGTAGCGCAGTACGTGAAACTCAAGGTAAAGGCTTAATGCCAGACGGTACTACCCGTTTTTATAAAGATGGTCAGCCAATTTTCCACTATATGGGCTGTTCAACCTTTTCAGAATATACCGTGCTTCCAGAAATTTCTTTAGCAAAAGTGAATCCAAAAGCCCCACTTGAAGAAGTGTGTTTATTAGGCTGTGGTGTAACAACAGGTATGGGCGCCGTATTTAATACCGCTAAAGTGCAAAAAGGCGATACTGTGGCAATCTTCGGTCTAGGCGGTATTGGTTTATCTGCCATTATTGGCGCAACTATGGCCGGAGCATCACGCATTATCGGCATTGATTTAAATGAATCTAAATTTGAACTCGCCACCAAACTTGGCGCGACTGATTGCATTAATCCAAAAAATTATGACAAACCGATTCAGGATGTCATTGTGGAAATGACCGATGGCGGCGTAGATTTCTCATTTGAATGTATTGGTAACGTCAATGTCATGCGCAGTGCGCTAGAGTGTTGTCATAAAGGCTGGGGCGAATCCGTTGTTATCGGCGTTGCCGGTGCTGGTCAAGAAATTTCAACTCGTCCATTTCAACTAGTTACTGGTCGAGTATGGAAAGGTAGTGCATTTGGCGGTGTTAAAGGGCGTAGTCAGTTACCCGGTATTGTTGAGCAATACTTAAATGGTGAATTTAAACTAGATCAATTCATTACTCATACCATGGGTCTTGAAGGAATAAATGATGCCTTTGATTTAATGCACAGCGGTGAAAGCATCCGCAGTGTCATTCACTTCGATAAGTAAATCTTATTCGTGTATTGGATTAATATCATGCCCTTAACCTTAGGCTAAGGGCATTTTTATAAAAAGTGACCAATCAAATGACTTTAGAAAACGTCAGTAGTAATAAAATGTTCGGCGGCTGGTTAAAACAATACCGCCATCATTCAGATACGTTAAACTGCCAAATGCGCTTTGCCATTTATCTGCCGCCACAAGCAGCATCACAAAAAGTGCCGGTGCTATATTGGTTGTCAGGCCTCACCTGCACCGACGAAAACGTGATGCAAAAATCAGGCGTTCAACGAGTCGCAGCAGAGCTTGGCATTGCTATTGTGGCTCCAGATACTAGCCCGCGCGGAGATAATGTCGCAGATGATGCCAATGGCGCTTATGATTTTGGTTTAGGCGCCGGATTTTATCTTAATGCCACCCAAGCGCCCTTTAATACCCACTATCAAATGTATGACTATGTGGTAAAAGAATTGCCAGCCTTTATTGAGCAGCATTTTCCAGTGACAAGCATGCGCAGTATCAGTGGCCACTCTATGGGCGGTCATGGCGCCATTACCATCGGGCTTAAAAATCCGCAGCAATATCAATCTATTTCAGCCTTTAGTCCGATCTGTAATCCGATAAATTGCCCTTGGGGGCAAAAGGCTTTTAACGGTTATTTAGGATCAGATCAAACAAGCTGGGCTGAATACGACAGCAGCGAGTTAATGAAAAACTCGATGGTTAAGGTACCTATGCTGGTGGATCAAGGCACTGAAGATAACTTTCTAGTTGAACAACTAAAACCTGAAAGCTTAATTGAAGCCGCTAAAGCTCAGCAATACCCGCTGACCTTACGCATGCAGGAAGGCTATGATCACAGTTATTTCTTTATCAGTAGCTTTATTGAAGATCATTTACGTTTTCACGCAAAGCACTTAATAAAGTAATAAACCCTGAATTCGGTCATAAGCCACCTTGTATTATGACCGAACATAAAAATGGAGTGACTATATTCTCAGTAGTCACTCCATTTTTGTTATCTATTTTTTTAATTCAACTTGTTAGTTAATTTTAAGCCGCCAATTTAGCGAAGTACTTCTTAGAAGCATCTCGAACTTTAGGGGCTAATAAAATAGCTGAGGTCATGGTTGGAATCGCCATTAAAGCATAGGCAGCATCAATAATATTAACGATTTCTTGAATGGTTGCTGTTGCAGCAAACAGTATCGCCAGCAAGAAAAATAATTGATATAGGCGTAATCTTTTGCGACCAAATAAAAATGCAAAGCACTGACCACCATAAAATGCTTGAGTAAAAATGGTGCTGATACTGAAAAATACCACGCAAAGGATCAGCAAATACGGACCCACGCCCGGCATAGTAACTTCAAAGGCTTGAGCCGATAAATTAACCCCCTCAGCTTCAGTTCCTTGCCACACCCCCGAAATTAAAATGATCATTGCCGTGGCAGTGCACACTAATAAGGTATCAATAGCAGGACCCAGCATGGCCACTAAGCCTTCTTTTACTGGTTCGTTGGTTTTGGCACTACCATGCGCCATTACTTCAGTGCCAATACCCGCTTCATTTGAAAAAGCCGCTCGGCGGATACCGATCAACATGGTGCCCAATATGCCACCACCAACCGAATTAAGTGAAAATGCTTCAGTGATAATAAGCTTAAAATAACTCGGTATATCAGCAATATTGGCAGCAATAACATAAAAAGCGCAGCCCATATAAATGACGATCATTAACGGCACGACTTTAGTGGCCACCGAAGCAATGCGTTTAATCCCGCCTAATATCACGCTGGCAACGATCAGCATAACCACAATCCCTAAGCTTAAATCCACCCAAAAGGTGGATTGATCACTGGGAAAATAGCCAGGTTTAATAATTAACCACTCACGAATAATCTGTACTAATTGATTGGCATTAAACAACGGAAAATTACCAACAAGGCCAACAACACAAAAAAATACCGCTAAAAAGTGCCATTTTTTGCTTAAACCTTGAGTGATTATGTACATGGGCCCCCCCTGCACATCACCATTTTCATCCTTGCCGCGATACATAATAGCTAAGGTACAGGTGAAAAATTTAGTCGCCATTCCCACAATAGCGCTAATCCACATCCAAAAGATGGCCCCCGGTCCACCCACCATAATAGCCACTGCAACACTACCAATATTACCCATACCAACGGTGCCGGCCATGGCACTGGATAACGCCCCTGCGTGGCTAATATGCCCCACAGCGCCTTTATCAGGATATTTACCACGGACAATATTTATAGCGTGGCCAATGTAGCGAAAAGGAATAAAACGTGAATAAATCAGGAAGAAAAGCCCACCACCTACCAGTAAAACCAGCATGTGAGGCCCCCATGCTAAATCAGCCATTTGAGCCGTAATTGAAACCAGAGACATAATAAAAGTTAATTTTTTGTTAATTGTAATTATTGAAAATACGGATAAAAACCACTTTGTGCAATGCTAAATAGGCGTAAACTAACCCTATAAGTAGTGTTTAACAGTAATCATCTAGGATAAAACATGGCAAAAATAGATATTTTAGTGGGCTCAACTCAAGGCGGAACCGAATATGTGGCCGACGATATGGCGGCTCAGCTTAACGAAATAGGCCACCAAACCTGCATTCATTTAGCCGCAAACTTGGATGATCTTGACCCTAAATCACTGTGGATCATTGTCAGTTCAACTCATGGCGCAGGCGATCTTCCAGACAATTTAGCACCCTTTTATCAGCAATTATTGACCTCAAATAGCGATCTAAGCGAGTTAAAATTTGCTTTGTGCGCAATTGGCGACTCAAGTTACGACACTTTTTGTCTTGGGCCTGAAAAAATAATTTCAAGACTCGATCAGCTCGGTGCAAAACAGTTTGTGAATAAGATCCAAATTGATGTTCAAAAGGATCCTGTCCCAGAAGATCCGGCACTAGCTTGGCTTTCAGAGTGGCAATCCTCCATTTAGATCCCCAAAAAGCCAGAGAGCTTGGTTAACATCTTTATTTATACCCACAATAACAACCTATCTTATCCACAAAAAGCAAAATACGATCATAACTTTGTGGATAAGCTATTATTTTCACCGATCATAACACTGTACAGATCTTAAGGTGATCTACTCGAAGATCACCCCTGTGGATAACTAGCCGATCTATCCCCAAGTTATATTGAGTTTGATCCTTCATTGATCACAGGATCGTTTTGTCGTTAACCTATGAAAATAAACAAATAAATGAGTTACCCACAGAAAAGTGCGATCCTAATAGTAATAGTAATAAAAAGATCTATTTAAAGATCTTAAGATCTATTAAGCGAAGCCCGTTAGATCGAAACTAGAAAATTGATCATTCCCGAAAAGCAAACCAAGTGCTAAAATACTCGGCTCAAGCAAGCCCTAGATTTGAAATCTAGTTAAATTTTGCAATATCGAATTTACTTTTATCCAAGGTCACAAAATGCATTTTCATGAACGGTTTGATGTAATTGTTGTTGGTGGTGGTCATGCCGGAACTGAAGCTGCCCTAGCAGCCGCAAGAATGGGGTCAAAAACATTATTGTTAACACATAACATTGATACTTTAGGTCAAATGTCTTGTAACCCTGCCATCGGTGGTATTGGAAAAGGTCATTTAGTTAAAGAAATTGATGCTCTTGGTGGTGCAATGGCTACTGCAACAGATTTTGCAGGTATCCAATTTCGAACATTAAATTCCAGTAAGGGCCCAGCAGTCAGAGCGACTCGAGCTCAAGCTGACAGAGCGCTTTACCGTCAAAAAATCCAACAGATTTTACAACACCAGCCTAATTTACGCATTTTCCAACAAGCAGTAGATGACTTAGTTGTTGAAAATAATACAGTAATTGGTGTAGTCACTCAGATGGGACTCGCTTTTGAAGCGCCAAGCGTAGTGTTAACTACAGGCACATTCCTTAGTGGTAAAATCCATATTGGTTTAGAAAACTACAGTGGTGGCCGAGCAGGTGATCCGCCAGCGATTGCCTTAGCAAATCGACTAAAAGAATTGCCAATTCGTGTTGGCCGCTTAAAAACCGGTACCCCACCACGAATTGACGCTAATAGCATTGATTTTTCCAAGATGGCTGAGCAAAAAGGTGATTCACCTTTGCCAGTTATGTCGTTTATTGGTGATGTTAGTCAACACCCTGAGCAAGTATCTTGTTATATCACTCATACCAATGAAAAAACTCACGATATTATTCGTGGAGGTATGGATCGTAGCCCAATGTATTCAGGGGTGATCGAAGGTATTGGACCACGTTATTGTCCATCGATCGAAGATAAAATAAATCGCTTTGCAGATAAATCATCGCATCAGATCTTTATTGAGCCTGAAGGCTTAACCACCAATGAGATCTATCCAAATGGGATCTCAACCAGTTTGCCATTTGATGTGCAATTGAATTTGGTGCGATCGATTCAAGGCATGGAAAATGCTGAAATCATTCGTCCTGGTTACGCTATTGAATATGATTATTTTGATCCAAGAGATTTAAAAAATTCACTTGAAACTAAAAATATCAATGGTTTGTTCTTTGCTGGACAAATTAACGGTACTACCGGTTATGAAGAAGCCGGTGCTCAAGGATTGCTAGCTGGTATGAATGCGTCATTGCAAGTTCAAGGCAAAGAGGCTTGGTGCCCACGCCGTGATCAAGCTTACCTAGGGGTGTTAGTTGATGACTTATCAACCTTAGGTACCAAAGAGCCATACCGTATGTTCACCAGTCGTGCTGAATATCGTTTGCTACTACGTGAAGACAATGCTGATTTGCGCTTGACAGAAAAAGGTCGTGAATTAGGTTTAGTTGATGATCATCGCTGGGCATTATTCAGTGAAAAAATGGAATCGATTGAAACTGAGTTGCAACGTTTACGCAGTAATTGGGTTCATAATAATTCACCTTTGCTTGATGTATTAAACCCAGAGCTTAATACCCCAATTTCTCGTGAAGCATCATTTGAAGATCTACTTCGTCGTCCAGAAATGGATTATAAGAAATTAATGAGTTTAGAAGGTTTTGGACCGGGGATTGAAGATCCACGTGCTGCAGAGCAAGTTCAAATTCAAGTGAAGTATTCTGGTTATATTCAAAGACAGCAAGGTGAAATTGATAAAGCGATTCGTAATGAAACCACAATCTTGCCGCTTGATCTTGATTATCAAGAAGTTCCAGGCCTTTCAAATGAAGTGATCGCTAAGATGAATGAGCATAAACCTGAAACCATTGGTCAAGCATCAAGAATTTCAGGAATGACGCCGGCAGCGATCTCAATCTTGCTGGTTCATCTTAAAAAGCGTGGTTTATTGCGTAAAAGCGCATAAATCCCAGCAAAAAGTTGTCTTTTGACCAATAAGGGAAGCTTTGAGGCTTCCCTTAGTCATTTTCGCCATTCATAATACCCGATGATTTTATTATTCCCATTGCTTTTCGAGGTCACCCAGCGTGCTAGCAACTCAACTTAAAACCTATTTAGCTGAAACAAATATTTCAGCCACAGATACACAGCAAAAACAACTGGTTGATTTTGTTGCCATGCTGAATAAGTGGAATAAAGCCTATAACTTGACCTCGGTTAGAGATCCTGAACAGATGTTAATCCGACATGTGATGGACAGTTTGGTGGTTTCTCCTTATCTTAAGGGGCAACGCTTTATTGATGTCGGAACTGGACCTGGTTTACCAGGGATCCCATTAGCCATTTTAAATCCGGATAAAGAGTTTGTATTACTCGATAGTTTAGGCAAACGGATCCGTTTTCAAAAACAGGTTCAATTTGAATTAAAAATAAATAACATCACTTCAATTGAAAGTCGTGTAGAAGCGTATGAGCCTGAGCAAAAATTTGATGGCGTCATCAGTCGCGCTTTTGCATCAATCGAAGATATGCTCAGCTGGTGCCATCACCTTCCTGCTGCAGATGGTATTTTTTACGCCCTAAAAGGTCAGCTTAGTGATACGGAGTTAGCGACAATTCCTCAGGGTTTTGAAATAGCAGAAACGATAGTGCTTAATGTGCCAAAGTTAGATGAACAAAGACATCTATTAAAGCTGGTTAATAAAAAATAACCATAGCTAATAATTTATATTATCGGACATCGTAAATCAGTCATTAGGGTGAACTTGTGGGTAAAGTAATTGCCGTTGCCAATCAAAAAGGTGGCGTAGGAAAAACAACAACTTGTGTAAATTTAGCAGCATCACTTGCAGCCACAAAGCGCAAAGTGTTGTTAATTGATCTTGATCCACAAGGTAATGCCACTATGGGCAGTGGCGTCGATAAATACGACGTTGAAAACACCGCTTATGAATTATTAGTCGAAGAAAAGCCCTTCGATGACATAGTGATCAAAAATACCTCAGGTAAATACGATCTGATCGCAGCCAATGGTGATGTTACTGCTGCCGAAATTAAATTAATGGAGTTTTTTGCCCGAGAAATTCGTTTAAAAAATGCCATTGCAGCTGTTAAAGATGATTACGATTACATTTTTATTGATTGCCCGCCTTCATTAAATATGTTGACCGTCAATGCTATGTCAGCTGCTGACTCGGTACTGGTACCAATGCAATGTGAGTATTATGCATTGGAAGGCTTGACCGCCTTAATTGATACCATCACTAAACTGGGGGCTATGGTTAATCCTAGCCTTAGCATCGAAGGGATTTTACGCACCATGTACGATCCGCGAAATCGTTTATCCAATGACGTGTCTGATCAATTAAAACAACATTTTGGTGAAAAAGTGTATCGCACCGTGATCCCCCGTAATATCCGTTTAGCTGAAGCGCCAAGTTTTGGGGCGCCAGCAATGTATTACGATAAATCCAGTGCAGGGGCGAAAGCTTATTTAGCACTGGCTGGTGAAATCATTCGCCGTGCTGAGCAACAAACAGAATCTAAGTAAGTATTAAGTGTAAGGGAATAAAATGACGTTAAAAAAACGCGGTTTAGGAAAAGGCTTAGATGCATTATTGAGTAACAGTAGTGCTGCGAGTCGCAAAGCTGAACTTACACAACCTAAAGCTGAAATCAGTGAGCCACAAGTGGTTACTGAAGACGGTTTACTGATGCTTGATCTCGACTTACTGCAATCAGGTAAATATCAACCTCGTAAAGATATGTCACCTGAAGCACTTGATGAACTGGCTGAGTCGATTCGCTCACAAGGGGTTATTCAACCGATTGTTGTGCGTAAGGTTGATGATACCAAGTATGAGATTATTGCCGGTGAACGCCGCTGGAGAGCCGCTCAAATTGCTCAATTAAACAAAGTACCTTGTATCGTTAAACAGGTTGCTGATGAAGCTGCCGTTGCCATCGCTTTGATTGAGAACATTCAACGTGAAGACTTAAATGCCATGGAAGAAGCCATTGCATTACAACGTTTACTCGAAGAGTTTGAACTGACTCATCAACAAACGGCTGATGCCGTCGGAAAGTCGAGAGCAAGTGTGTCTAATTTATTACGCTTAAACAGTTTAAATGAGCCTGTAAAACGTTTACTGGAATATGGCGATATTGATATGGGTCATGCCAGAGCCTTGCTTGCCATTGAAGGTGAGGAGCAAACTAGCTTAGCTAGATTGGTCGCATCTAAAGAAATGACAGTTCGTGAAACTGAACGATTAGTCAATAAAGCGCTAAATCCGGCTAAAGAGCCTGAAAAAGTAACTCAAGACCAGGATGTAAGCCGCTTAGAGCAACAGTTAATTGAACGATTAGGCGCAAAAGTTGCCATTAATCATGGCAGTAAAGGCAAAGGTAAGATTGTAATAAACTACCAAGATCTTGCTGAATTAGATGGTATTCTCAGTAAAATTCACTAAATTCCTCAACAAAATCATTTCAAAGGTAACTTAGCAACAAGGCGTATTTTTAACTTTTAGAATATTAAACGTTAAATATCAGCTTATATCACTGATAAACCACATATCAAAGTTGCAAACAAGGTGTGAAAAGGTATACTTTGCATGCTTTTTTTTCCCAATAGATTTGTTAATAAATACATTAATAAATTAAGGGAAAATTAAGTATTAATGCGGAGATAAAAAATTGAGTAAGGTTTTAGCGCGTCGTGGCCTATGGTCAGCCTATCGGATAGTGTTGCTACAGGCGGCGATAGCTGGGGGAACTTCAATTTTCTTTTTCGCTCTGTGGGGAGCTCAGTACGGATTTTCTGCTTTAGCAGGAGGTCTCATTGCTGTACTCCCTAATTTTGTATTCGCAACCCTTGCTTTCTCTCATGCGGGAGCTAGAGCATCAAGAAAAGTCGTTTGGTCGTTTTTCTTGGGGGAAGCGGTAAAGTTGCTGCTAACCATAGTGTTATTTGCCTGTGCATTTGGCCTGTTAAATACGTCATTTATGCCGTTATTCATCAGCTATCTGTTGGCATTATTAATACCTTGGACGGCCCCTTTATACTTCAAGCAAAATTAAGTGAGATTAATCATGGCGACAACTGGTGAAGCATTAAATGCTTCCGAGTATATCCAGCATCACCTGACTAATGCGAAAATGTGTTCTGCCGATGGCGGAATCGCTTTTAACTATGCATGTCAAGATGCCGGGTTTTGGACTTGGCACATTGACTCACTTTTGTTTTCAGTAGGTCTTGGGGTTCTATTTTTGTGGGCTTTCTACAAAGTAGGACGAAAAGCAACAACTGGCGTTCCAGGCAAATTTCAATGTTTCGTTGAAATGTGCGTGGAAGGTGTTGATAAAATCGTTAAAGACTCATTCCATGGGCGTAACGCAGTTATCGCACCATTAGGTCTGACTATTTTTGTCTGGGTTTTCCTGATGAATTTAATGGACTTAATTCCGGTTGACTTTGTACCTGAAGCCGCAAACAGATTATTAGGTGTTCCTTACCTTAAAATTGTACCAACAACTGACTTAAACGTAACTCTTGGCTTAGCTTTGAGCGTGTTTGCGTTGATTGTTTTTTACAGTATTAAAGTTAAAGGATTTGGTGGTTTCACAAAAGAAATGACCTTACAACCTTTCAATCATTGGGCACTAATTCCAGTAAACTTAGTATTGGAAACAGTAACCTTGGTTGCGAAGCCGATTTCATTATCGCTTCGTCTGTTTGGTAACCTGTATGCAGGTGAGTTGATCTTTATTCTGATAGCACTGATGCCTTGGTGGGCTCAGTTTGCACTATCAGTGCCTTGGGCTATTTTCCATATTTTGGTTATTGTGCTGCAGGCGTTTATCTTCATGATGCTTACGATTGTATATCTAAGCATGGCACATGAAGAACATTAATTTAATAAAATTAGTTATTTATCGGAGATAAAATGGAAACTGTAATTAGCTTTACAGCAATAGCTGTTGCAATCATGATTGGCTTAGCAGCGCTAGGTACTGGTATTGGTTTTGCTATCTTAGGCGGCAAGTTCTTAGAAGCTTCTGCTCGTCAACCAGAACTAGCTCCAGCATTACAAACTAAAATGTTCATCGTAGCTGGTCTACTTGATGCGATCTCAATGATTGCAGTTGGTGTTGCATTATTCTTCGTATTCGCTAACCCATTCGTAGGTCAGTTACAGGCTGTTGGTTAATCGTCCCTCTTAGTAAGGAGTTGTCGTTATGAGTATTAACGCTACCCTGCTAGGCCAAGCGATTTCTTTTGCTCTCTTCGTGTGGTTTTGCATGAAGTTTGTATGGCCACCATTGATGAACGCTATCGAAGAACGCCAGAAGAAAATTGCCGATGGACTAGCTGATGCAGGACGTGCTGCAAAAGATCTAGAGTTGGCTCAAGCGAAAGCAAATGAGCAACTAAAAGAAGCGAAGGCGACTGCTAACGAAATTATTGAGCAAGCTAATAAGCGCAAAGCTCAAATAGTTGAAGAAGCAAAAATGGAAGCTGATACAGAGCGTGCGAAAATCATTGCTCAAGGTCAAGCTGAAATTGAAAACGAACGTAATCGCGTTAAAGATGACTTGCGTAAGCAAGTTGCTACTCTTGCCATCACTGGTGCAGAGAAGATTCTTCAACGTTCGATTGACCCAGAAGCTCACAGTGACATAGTTAATAAACTTGTTGCTGAAATTTAATTAAGGAAGCGGAGTTATGGCTGAAATAAGCACCATTGCTCGTCCTTATGCAAAGGCAGCTTTTGATTTCGCTGTTGAGCACAAAGCAATTGAAGCTTGGGCAGAAATGCTTAACTTCGCGGCATTGGTAAGTGAAAACGAATCAATTAAGCCGTTGCTAGGTGGCTCATTAGCGAGTGCCAAGCTTGCTTCATTATTCATAGAAATATGTGGTGATCAAGTGAACGCGCAAGGTCAAAACCTTTTGAAGGTTATGGCCGAAAACGGTCGTTTAGAGATACTACCTACAGTATCGCTACTTTTTGCTGAATATCGCAATGAGTGGGCAAAAGAAGTTGAAGCAACTGTTGTTTCAGCGACTGAGCTAAGCTCTGAGCAACAAACGCAAATTAGTGTTTCTCTTGAGAAACGTCTCGCACGCAAAGTAAAGCTGAATTGTAGCGTAGATGCATCACTGATTGGTGGTGTAATTATTAAATCAGGCGACTTAGTCATTGACGGCTCTGTTAGCGGTAATTTATCGCGCTTGTCTGATAAGCTACAATCGTAATTGGGAGTTTGAGCATGCAACTGAATTCCACTGAAATCAGCGATCTGATTAAGCAGCGGATCGAGCAGTTCGACGTCGTTAGTGAAGCTCGCAACGAAGGTACAATCGTTGCAGTAAGTGACGGCATCATTCGCATTCATGGCCTAGCCGATGTAATGCAAGGTGAAATGATCGAACTGCCTGGTGGCCGTTTTGCAATCGCGTTGAACTTAGAACGTGATTCTGTCGGTGCCGTAGTAATGGGTCCTTATGCTAATTTAGCAGAAGGCGCAAAAGTTAAGACCACTGGTCGTATTCTTGAAGTACCAGTAGGTCGTGGTTTATTAGGCCGCGTTGTTAACACTCTTGGTGAGCCAATTGACGGAAAAGGACCTATCGACAACGATGGTTTCTCTCCTGTTGAAGTAATTGCTCCTGGTGTTATTGAACGTCAGTCAGTAGATCAACCTATCCAAACTGGTTATAAAGCCGTTGATTCAATGATCCCAATCGGTCGTGGACAACGTGAATTGATCATTGGTGACCGTCAGACTGGTAAAACAGCGATGGCTATTGATGCAATTATCAACCAGAAAGATTCAGGCATTAAATGTGTATACGTAGCAGTAGGGCAAAAAGCTTCTACAATCGCTAACGTGGTACGTAAGCTTGAAGAGCACGGTGCATTAGCTAACACTATCGTTGTAGTTGCAACAGCTTCTGAAGCTGCAGCATTACAATACTTAGCACCTTACTCAGGTTGTTCTATGGGTGAATACTTCCGTGACCGCGGTGAAGATTCTTTAATCGTATATGATGATCTATCTAAGCAAGCAGTTGCTTACCGTCAGATCTCGCTACTATTGAAGCGTCCACCAGGACGTGAAGCATACCCAGGTGATGTATTCTATCTACATTCTCGTTTATTAGAGCGTGCTTCACGTGTAAACGAGCACTATGTAGAAAAGTTCACTAACGGTGAAGTAAAAGGTCAAACCGGTTCTTTAACTGCGTTACCTATTATTGAAACCCAAGCTGGTGACGTATCTGCATTCGTACCGACCAACGTAATTTCTATTACAGATGGTCAGATCTTCCTTGAGACTGACTTGTTTAACTCAGGACTACGTCCTGCTGTTAACCCAGGTATTTCTGTTTCTCGTGTTGGTGGTGCGGCTCAGACTAAGATCATCAAGAAACTGTCTGGTGGTATTCGTACCGCGTTAGCACAGTATCGAGAGCTTGCTGCGTTCTCACAATTTGCATCTGACTTAGATGATGCAACTCGTGCTCAACTTGAGCATGGTGAGCGTGTTACCGAACTTATGAAGCAAAAGCAATATGCTCCAATGAGCGTTGCTGATCAAGCTATCTCAATCTTCTCAGCTGAAAAAGGCTACTTGAAGACTGTAGAATTAAGTAAAATCGGTAGCTTTGAAGCCGCTCTGCTTTCATATATGAACAGCGAACATGCTGAGCTTATTAAAACTATCAATGCAACTGGCAACTACAATGCAGACATTGAAAGTGAATTAAAAGCGGGCATGGACAAGTTCATTGAAACCCAAACCTGGTAATGAATAGAGGTGTCGTAAGACACCTCCGGTCCAGAATTGGAGAGTAAAGATGGCCAACGCTAAAGAGATTAAAACCAAGATCGCGAGTGTTAAAAACACTCAGAAGATCACTTCTGCTATGGAAATGGTTGCAGCCAGCAAAATGCGTAAAGCGCAGGAACGCATGGCTTCAAGTCGTCCATATGCAGAGCATATGCGTCAGGTGATCGGTCACGTTGCGCAAGGTACTCTTGAATATAAACATCCATATTTGGAAGTGAGAGATGCCAAGCGGGTTGGTTACATTGTTGTGTCAACCGACCGTGGCCTTTGTGGTGGTTTGAACGTTAACCTTTTCAAAAAGGTTGTGTCAGACGTGAAGAGCTGGAAAGACCAAGGGGCAGATGTTGAATTTTGTCCTATTGGTGCACGAAGTGTGCAGTTCTTCAAAAGCTTTGGTGGAGAAATCTCTGCCCATGCATCTGGTTTAGGCGATGCGCCTAAATTAGCCGATTTAATCGGTACCGTACGTGTGATGCTACAAGCTTACAACGAAGGTAAATTGGATCGTTTGTTTATTGTGTTCAACAAATTCGTTAACACAATGACTCAAACTCCTGTGATCGAGCAGCTGCTACCTTTGCCTAAGTCAGAAGAAGAAGTAGCTAAGTATCCTTGGGATTATATTTACGAGCCAGATCCAAAAGAAATTTTGGAAGTATTACTGACTCGTTATGTAGAGTCTCAAGTTTATCAAGGTGTTGTTGAGAATATTGCCTCTGAGCAAGCTGCCAGAATGGTAGCGATGAAGGCGGCAACAGACAACGCTGGCGAACTGATCAATGATCTGCAATTAGTCTACAACAAGGCACGACAAGCTGCGATTACGCAAGAATTGTCGGAAATTGTTGCAGGTGCTGCAGCGGTTTAGGTTAGGTAACGAAAACAAGTTTAGAGGATTAATCATGAGCACAGGTACTGTTGTCCAAGTAATTGGCGCGGTTGTGGACGTAGAGTTTCCACAAGATGCTGTACCTCAGGTATATGACGCTCTGAAGATCACAGGTGAAGGCGACTGTAATGGTTTGGTGCTGGAAGTTCAGCAACAACTAGGTGGTGGTGTTGTTCGTGCCATCGCTATGGGTTCTTCTGATGGTCTGCGTCGTGGTCTAGAGGTAGCAAACTCAGGTTCACCAATTTCTGTTCCGGTAGGGGTTGCAACCCTTGGCCGTATCATGAATGTATTGGGCGAGCCTATTGATGAATGTGGCGAAATTGGTGAAGAAGAGCGTTATGAAATTCACCGTGAAGCTCCTTCATATGAAGATCAATCAAGCTCAACTGAACTTTTAGAGACTGGTATCAAGGTTATTGACCTTGTATGTCCATTCGCTAAGGGTGGTAAAGTTGGTTTATTTGGTGGTGCTGGTGTTGGTAAAACCGTCAACATGATGGAATTAATCAACAACATCGCAAAAGCACACTCAGGTCTTTCTGTATTCGCTGGTGTTGGTGAGCGTACTCGTGAGGGTAACGACTTCTACTACGAAATGAAAGATTCTGGCGTACTCGACAAAGTAGCCATGGTTTATGGCCAAATGAACGAGCCTCCAGGTAACCGTTTACGTGTTGCATTGTCTGGTTTGACAATGGCTGAGAAATTCCGTGACGAAGGTCGTGACGTACTGTTATTTGTTGATAACATCTACCGTTATACCTTAGCCGGTACTGAAGTATCTGCACTGTTAGGTCGTATGCCTTCTGCAGTAGGTTACCAACCAACACTAGCTGAAGAAATGGGTGTTCTACAAGAACGTATTACTTCAACTAAGTCTGGTTCTATTACCTCTGTACAAGCGGTATATGTACCTGCGGATGACTTAACCGATCCGTCACCAGCAACAACCTTCGCTCACTTAGATGCGACTGTTGTACTGTCTCGTAACATTGCATCGCTAGGTATTTACCCTGCGGTTGACCCATTGGATTCGACTTCACGTCAATTAGATCCATTAGTAGTTGGTCAAGAGCATTATGATGTTGCGAACGGCGTTCAAACTGTACTTCAGCGCTACAAAGAGCTGAAAGATATTATTGCGATCCTAGGTATGGATGAATTATCTGATGAAGATAAAACAACTGTATTCCGTGCTCGTAAGATTGAAAAATATCTTTCACAGCCTTTCTTCGTTGCTGAAGTATTTACAGGTTCTCCAGGTAAATACGTTTCTCTTAAAGACACCATCCGTGGCTTTAAGGGTATCTTGAATGGTGAGTTCGATCACATTCCTGAGCAAGCGTTCTACATGGTTGGTTCAATCGACGAAGCTGTCGAGAAAGCTAACAAAGCAAAATAACTGAGCATTAGCTTAGTATTTTAGGAGAACTTGATGGCAGCCATGACAGTCCAACTTGATATAGTAAGTGCTGAAAACAGCATGTTCAGCGGTGAAGTAAGCTTCTTAGAAGTGAGCGGCACCGAGGGTGAGTTAGGCATTATGCCTAACCATGCTCCATTACTTACTAGAATCAAACCTGGCATGGCGCGCATGATCAAGCAAGATGGTAGTGAAGAAGTGATGTATCTTTCAGGTGGAATCCTGGAAGTACAACCTGCTTCAATCTCTGTTCTTGCTGACGTCGCTTTGCGTGCCGATGATATTGATGAGCAAGCTGCATTAGAAGCTAAGCAAAAGGCTGAAGCGAATATCGCTAATGCTGGTGCTGACTTTGATTATGAAGCTGCAACAATTGAATTAGCTAAATCATTAGCTCAACTTCGTGTTGTTGAAACCATCAAAAAGAACATTGCCAGATAAAGGTTATTGTTTTGAAAAGGCGACCCTAGGGTCGCCTTTTTTGTATCTAGAATTTGAATCAATTGCATCATAATAGTCGTGCTTATACGCCAATTTTTGACTAATAGTGTAATAATTTCCATGCTGATTTCCTGTCCCCCATAATCTAGGTTAAAATCAGCGTCAATAAACTGCATTAGCCAAAATTGAAAACTTGTATAAAGGAATCCCGATGTCATTAAATGTTGTAATTTTAGCTGCTGGTAAAGGAACACGGATGCGTTCAGACTTGCCAAAGGTACTGCACCCTATTGCCCACAAAAGCATGGTGCAACATGTTATTGATACTGCAAACTCATTAGGCTCAAACGCTATTCAATTGGTTTATGGCTATGGCGCAGGCAAGCTACAAGCTTCTTTAGGTGAGCAAGCGGTTAATTGGGTATTGCAAGCTGAGCAATTAGGTACAGGCCACGCCGTCGCGCAAGCCAATCCAAACATTAACGATGATGACACTGTGCTGATTTTATATGGGGATGTGCCGTTAATTAAGCAATCTACCTTAGAAAGCCTACTTGCTGCTCGCCCTGAAAATGGTTTAGCAATATTAACGGTTAATTTAGCTAACCCAAGCGGTTATGGCCGTATCGTGCGCGAAGGTGGCAAGGTTGTTGGTATTATCGAGCAAAAAGATGCTAATGCTGAGCAACTACTTATCAATGAAGTGAATACCGGCATTATGGCGGTACCTGGTAAGCAATTAAAAGCGTGGCTAGGGCGTCTTTCAAACAGTAATGCCCAAGGTGAGTATTACCTAACCGATATTATTGCTATGGCCCACGAAGATGGAGTGGCAATTGATACCGCGCAGCCACAATCAGCAGTGGAAGTTGAAGGCGCTAATAACCGCGTTCAGTTAGCGCAATTAGAACGTGCTTATCAAGCCCGTGAAGCTGAAGCGTTAATGCTGGCTGGCGCAAATTTACGTGATCCTAGCCGTATCGATATCCGCGGTGATGTGACCGTGGGTATGGACGTGATGATTGATGTTAATGTCATCTTTAATGGCAAAGTGACTTTAGGTAACAATGTCACTATTGGCGCAGGCGCGATATTAACTGACTGCGTTATCGCTGATAATGCTGAAATTAAGCCTTACTCAATCGTTGAAGGGGCAAAGCTTGGAGTTGCAGCCAGTGCTGGACCATTTGCTCGTTTACGTACAGGCGCTGAGCTAAAAGATAATGCCCATATTGGCAACTTTGTTGAAATGAAAAAGGCAGTGTTAGGTGAAGGTTCTAAAGCTGGCCATTTGGCTTATTTAGGCGATGCCAATATTGGCGCAGGGGTTAACATTGGTGCAGGTACTATTACCTGTAACTATGATGGTGCGAATAAATTCTTAACCACCATAGAAGATGGCGTATTTGTGGGGAGTGATACTCAATTAATTGCCCCAGTGACCATAGGTAAAAATGCCACTTTGGGTGCTGGTTCAACAATTGCTAAAGATGTCGCTGAAGGCGAGTTAGTTATTACTCGTGTTAAACAGCGCCATATCAGTGGTTGGGCAAGACCAGTTAAAAAAGCCAAATAGACTAAAAAACGATTAAATATCAAACGACAAGCATAGTTGCTTGTCGTTTTTTTTTACATAAAAAACACAAAGGTAAAGGCAATGTAAATAAACTTTAATAATAATCATTCTCATTTATAGTTGCGCCACATAAATACACAATTGCGAAACTTTAGAGGGTGAAGATGTTAACAAAGCTATCTTGTTTGTCACTTGCGGTAACGAGTGCAATTTTATCAATGTCTGTTATAGCAGAAGAGCAGAGCCATACCAATCAAGCCAGCTCTCCAGGTATCGAGCATATTGAAGTCACAGGTAGACAATTCAATGACTATAAAGTCGGTACGGCATCTGGCGCAATGCGCGGTGATATTAGCATTTTAGATACCCCTCAATCAGTTACCGTCATTCCTGATTTTATTACCGACGAGCAATTAGCCACGAATTTATCAGAAGTGTTAGTTAATGACTCCAGTGTGACTGGCGGCAGTGAAAAGTGGAATCGTCAGGTATTTAACCTTCGCGGTTTTGAGCTATCTTCAGGCTCAGGTTTCTTGATTAATGGTCAGCAGCAGTGGTCTCACTATGTACAGCCAATCGAAACATTACAGCAAGTTGAAGTGTTAAAAGGGCCTTCAAGCATGTTGTACGGTCAGTCAGGTCCCGGTGGACTGATTAATATGGTTACCAAAAAATCGACTTATGATTCAATGATCGATATCGGTTTTGACATTGATGAGCATGGTTCTACTCGTTTGCAACTTGATGCGGGTGGCAGTTTGAATGAAGCGCAAACGCTGCGCTATCGCACCGTGCTGGTGAAACAAGATACCCAGTATTGGCGAGAGTACCGCGATGACTCTAATCAAGAACGAGATCGTTGGTTAGGCTATTTAAATGTAGAGTTTGATGTCACTGATGATTTGTTGTTGTCGGTTAAATATGACCATACCCAAGACAAAACCGGAATCGATCGTGGTGGTTGGTTAGATGCTGATGGAGAACTTATTGGTGGACGTGACACGATTTGGGATATGCCTTGGGCATTTACCGATAACACCATTAGTAATTTAGGTGCTGAATTAACTTATCATTTAACTGATGATTGGAAAATTAAAGCTGGTTATAACGACCAACAATTTAACCGTCAGCGTTTAGATTCATCGCCAAGCCTATGTACTGCATGTGGTGATGATCCGCTAACAGATGGCTACTATATCAGTCCATTTGATCGTTATGATGATTGGCAGCATAAGACTGGCTTTGTTGATTTAACGGGTAATTTTCAAACTGGTAATTTAGGTCATCAATTGTTAATTGGCGCCAATATGCTTGATTATTATTACGGTCAGCTCAAAGAATCTGGCGACAAATATCAAGTTGTGATGCCTGGGCTGCCCATGCCTAACCCTCAACTTGATTATCGTAATGATGACACTAAATCTGAAAGTGAATACAAGCATTACGGCTTTTATATTCAAGATTTAATAACAATCAATGACTCATGGAAAGCGCTGGCTGGTATGCGTTATGACGAGCAAAAGAAAGAAGGTGCTGGTAACAATAGCTATGCAGTGTCACCTAAGTTTGGGCTTATTTACTCGCCAGTAGAAAGCGCAAGCATTTACCTTAATTATTCAAAAAGCTTCACACCACAAGGTATGGTTAACGATATTAATGATCTTAATGACCAAATGAACCTTGATCCTGAATACGGCGAACAGTATGAACTTGGTGCCAAGTGGGAGCTATTTGACGGCAGTTTATTGCTGACTGGCGCTGTATTTGATATCACAGTGAATAATGTCACAGTAAAAGAGCAGATTGAAAACTCTGAGCAAACCATTACCACTCAATCAGGTGAGCAGCGCCATCGAGGTTTTGAAATAGGTTCACAAGGCCAACTAAGCGATAAATGGTTTATGACCGGTTCAATGATGTATTTAGATGCAGAGTATATCCGCCCAGATCAAGATAGCTTGAATGGCAAAACCCCAGTAGATGCGCCTGAATTATCGGCGAATATCTGGACTCGTTACGAAATGACCCAAGACTTAGCCTTTAATTTCGGGGCAATATATGTTGGCGAACGTTTTGCTAATACCAGTAATGCCATTGTAAAAGACGACTATGTTCGTTTTGACTTAGGTGCTGCCTATTCAATGCCGGTAATGGGAAGCGATATTAGCGTACGCATGAATATCAAAAACCTATTTGATACCGACTATCTTGATGGTGGTTCAGAAACTGATGTCACCGTTGGAGAGGGACGGAACTTTAGCTTAGCATTTGAAGCAAAATTCTAAGTATTAATAAGGCATTAAGTAAATTACTGCCACAATTGTTACAGTGACACTGCTAGCTTACTTTAACTTTTGATTATCAATATCAAGCCCCTATATCAATGATAGGGGCTTTTTGTTGGGCTAAATTTGAAATAGCTAACTTTCAAAGGCTAGTAAAAAAGTTTCGTTTAGTTATAATATGTCTTTCGAACCGAAACTTAAGCTACTGAACATGAATAAAAGAAACACACAGCAGCGACGCCATAGCATTATTAGCCTGTTGAATAGCCAAGGTGAAGTCAGTGTTGATGAGTTATCCTTACGGTTCGAAACTTCTGAAGTCACCATTCGTAAAGACTTAGCCACTTTAGAAAAAACCGGACTGTTATTACGCCGCTATGGTGGCGCAGTTGCTATACCTGATGAAGTCACTCAGGCATTTAGCAGCAAAATAGCCCCTAATAAATTATCAATCGCCAAAGCTGCGGCTGAATTAATTAACGATCACAACCGCATTATCATTGATAGCGGCAGTACCACCTCAGGGTTAATTCAACAGCTCAATCATAAGCGCGGTTTGTTAGTGATGACGAACTCATTGCAACTGGCAAACGCTATTCATGAGTTAGAAAATGAGCCGACATTATTGATGACCGGTGGCACTTGGGATCCGCATTCTGAGTCGTTTCAAGGTCAAATTGCGGAACAAGTACTACGCTCATATAACTTTGACCAGCTATTTATTGGCGCAGATGGCATTGATTTAGCCCGTGGCACCACCACCTTTAACGAATTAACTGGCTTAAGCAAAGTGATGGCAGAGGTCTCAAGAGACGTTATCGTGATGCTTGAATCGGACAAGTTTGGCCGCAGGATCCCCAACCTCGAATTACCTTGGAGCAATATCAGTGTATTAGTCACTGATGACAAGCTACCTGCAGAGACTGTGGCCACAATTACAGAATATGGTGTGAGAGTCATTTTGGCTCCTCACAAAGAATAGTTTTTCATTTTTACTAAATTAAATAATTGGACATAAATTATGTGTGGAATCGTAGGCGCAGTAGCGCAAAGAGATGTGGCTGAAATTTTAGTAGAAGGCCTTAAGCGCCTTGAATACCGTGGTTATGACTCTGCAGGTGTTGCCATCATCAATAATGATCAACTTGGCCGTACTCGCCGCGTCGGTAAAGTACAAGAGTTATCAGATGCGTTAGCCGCAGCACCACTGGCTGGCGGCACAGGTATTGCGCACACCCGTTGGGCAACCCACGGTGAGCCAAGCGAGCGTAATGCTCATCCACATGTGTCTGAAGGCGATATTGCCGTAGTGCATAACGGTATTATTGAAAACCATAATAAACTGCGCGAAATGCTAAAAGGTTTGGGTTACAGCTTTGCATCAGATACTGATACCGAAGTGATTTGTCACCTTGTTCATCACGAGTTGAAAACACATGACACCCTAGTTGCCGCTGTGCAAACTGCTGTTAAACAACTAGAAGGTGCTTACGGAACTGTAGTTGTCGATCGCCGTGATAACTCTCGCATGGTTGTTGCCCGTAGTGGTAGCCCGTTAGTTGTGGGTTACGGTTTAGGTGAAAACTTTATCGCATCAGATCAGCTGGCTTTATTACCTGTTACCCGTTCATTTGCCTTTTTAGAAGAAGGTGATGTAGCCGAAGTGACTCGCCGTGAAGTGAATATTTTTGATGTTGATGGCAATGCAGTAGAGCGTGAAGTGAAAGAGTCAGAAGTCACCCACGATGCCGGTGATAAAGGTGAATACCGTCACTACATGCTTAAAGAAATCTACGAGCAGCCAACTGCCATCGCCCATACTTTAGAAGGCCGTATTGCTGGTGGTAAAGTATTAGATACTGCTTTTGGTGACAACGCAGCCGAGTTCTTAAAAGACATCAAACACGTACAAATCATTGCCTGTGGTACCAGTTACCATGCGGGTATGGCGGCGCGTTACTGGTTAGAAGACTGGGCAGGCGTATCCTGTAATGTTGAAATTGCCTCTGAGTTCCGTTATCGCAAATCGCACTTATTCCCTAACAGCTTGTTGGTGACGATTTCACAATCAGGTGAAACAGCTGATACTTTAGCGGCAATGCGTCTAGCAAAAGAAATGGGCTATAAAGCCACCTTAACCATCTGTAATGCACCTGGTTCATCATTAGTGCGTGAATCTGATATGGCTTACATGATGAAAGCCGGCGTTGAAATTGGTGTGGCTTCAACTAAAGCCTTTACCGTGCAATTGGCTGGTTTATTAATGCTAACTACAGCCATAGGTCGTCACAATGGCATGAGCGAAGAAATGCAAGCCGCTATCACCCAAAGCCTACAATCTATGCCTGCGAAAGTTGAGCAAGCCCTTGGTTTAGATGATGCCATTGCTGAGCTAGCCGAAGACTTTGCCGACAAGCACCATGCACTATTTTTAGGCCGAGGTGATCAATACCCAATCGCAATGGAAGGCGCACTAAAGCTGAAAGAAATTTCATACATTCATGCAGAAGCCTATGCCTCTGGTGAACTAAAGCACGGCCCATTAGCACTTATTGATGCTGACATGCCAGTTATTGTTGTCGCACCTAACAACGAGCTGCTTGAAAAGCTTAAATCAAACGTCGAAGAAGTGCGTGCTCGTGGTGGCTTAATGTATGTGTTTGCCGATAAAGATGCCGAGTTTGAGTCTGATGACACCATGAAGGTGATCCCAGTACCACACTGTGATGAGTTTATGGCGCCGCTGATTTATACCATTCCACTACAGTTATTGTCATACCATGTGGCACTAATTAAAGGTACAGACGTGGATCAACCACGTAACCTAGCCAAATCGGTAACGGTTGAATAAATCGAGAGTTAATTACTAGCATTTTAAAAGCCTCAACATGCAGATGTTGGGGCTTTTTTGTTTATGGGAGTTTGAATATTAGCTGAAACTTATCATTCTAAGCTCAAAATAAAACTAGAATATATGGTATTTCGTATATACAATCTTTTATATAAGTTTTGAATGGGTATAAATATGAGTATTAACAAACAACGAGTGTTATTTCTGTGTACGGGCAATTCAGCCCGCTCGCAAATGGCTGAAGTGTTGTTAAAGCATCGGGCGGGGGATCGCTTTGAGGTTTATAGTGCGGGTACTCAGCCTGAAGCTGTGGATCCTCGCGCTATTGATGCCTTGCACCGTTTTGGTATTGATGCCGCTGATACAGCTCAGCTTGTTGCAAACTCTATCAATGACTTTAAAGCGCAGCAGTTTGATTACGTCATTACCCTGTGTAATCGGGCTACTGCGGAGTGCCGCAGTTATGAAGCTGCCGGTAAACAACTGGCTTGGGATTTTCCCGATCCTAAAGCGCGTTCAGGTTGTCAGCCTTTTTCCGCGACCCTGAATGAAATCAATGATCGCTTGTCGATGTTTCTTTTAGTGGAAGCAGAGCCTATTAGCTCTACATCTATTAACTCTAAATCTATTAGTTCTGAAACTGCCACCAGCACTGAGCCAGTAAAGCAGCTCGAACCTAGCGCTTTTTATAAATGCTTAACTGATGACATTCGCTTAAAAACCTTAATGTTGACCCACTATCATGGTGAGTTATGTGTCTGTGAGTTGATGCAGGCATTGGAAGAAGATAGTCAGCCCAAGGTATCGCGTAATCTGGCGGTGCTTAAAAAAGCCAACATTATCAGCGATAGAAAACACGGGCAGTGGGTATTTTATCGGATTAATGCCGAGCTACCTTTGTGGGCCAAATCTGTGATAGCGCAAACCACAGAAAATAATATTTCCCTAATAGCCGCGCCGCTGCAAAGGCTAGCACAGATGCAAGGTCGGCCAAGCAAGGCAAACTTTAGCAAGGCGAACTTTTGTAACTAGCGCTAAGCAAAGAATTACAGAACAAATTTAATAATTAACCTTAAGAAACAGCAGAGGATTTTCTAATGACTATTAAAATCGGTATTAATGGTTTTGGCCGTATGGGACGTTTAACAATGCGCGCCGCATTTGATTGGGATGACATTGAAATCGTGCATATCAACGATCCCGCGGGCGATGCCGCAACACTAGCGCACTTAATGACCTTTGATTCAGTTCATGGCCGTTGGCATCATGAAGCAAGCCATACTGAAGTGAATGGCACTCAAGCCATGGTCATTAATGGCAAAACCATCCCATGTACTCAAAATGTGGCAACCCAAGATACTGACTGGTCACAGTGTGATGTAGTGGTTGAGGCGTCGGGTAAAATTAAAACCAAGGCATTGCTGCAAGCTTATTTAGATCAAGGCGTAAAACGTGTCGTTGTTACTGCGCCGGTTAAAGAAGATGGGGTGCTTAATATCGTTATGGGTGTTAACGAAGGCTTATATGATAAAGCGCTTCACCCTATTGTGACCGCAGCCTCTTGTACCACTAACTGTTTAGCCCCTGTGGTAAAAGTTATTCATGAAAAAATTGGTATTAAGCATGGCTCGATGACCACTATTCATGACATTACTAACACCCAAACCATTATTGATGCACCGCATCAAGATTTACGTCGCGCCCGTGCGTGTGGCACTAGCTTAATTCCTACCACCACAGGTTCAGCAACGGCAATTACCCATATTTTCCCTGAGCTAAAAGGCAAGCTTAATGGTCACGCGATTCGAGTGCCATTAACCAATGCCTCTTTAACCGATTGCGTATTTGAAGTTGAGCGTAAAACCGATATTGCTGAGATTAACCAAGTACTAAAACAGGCTGCAGAAAACGAGCTTAAAGATATTTTAGGTTATGAGGAGCGTCCGCTGGTTTCAATCGATTATAAAACCGACCCGCGCTCAAGCATTATTGATGCCTTATCCACTATGGTGGTCAATGACACTCAAGTAAAACTGTATGTGTGGTACGACAATGAGTGGGGCTATGCAAATCGCACTGCGGAATTGGTACGCATGGTTGGTTTGGCTGACAAAAACTAGATATAGGTTATGAGTTAATGGGGCTTTTATCATTAAGCAATTTATCACCACAGATTAAGCAGTACTTGGTGATAACCGGTAATTATTGGGCGTTTACCTTAACCGATGGTGCACTGCGGATGCTGGTGGTGCTGTATTTTCACCACTTAGGTTATAGCCCGCTCAATATTGCCATGCTGTTTTTGTTTTATGAAATCTTTGGGGTGGTCACTAACTTAGTGGGCGGTTGGCTTGGGGCGCGTTTGGGGCTGAATAAAACCATGAATATTGGTTTGGGGCTGCAAATTATCGCCTTAGCCATGTTAGCGGTGCCGGCTGACATGCTTAGTATTGGCTATGTTATGTTGGCGCAGGCACTGTCAGGTATTGCTAAAGATTTAAATAAAATGAGTGCTAAAAGCGCCATTAAACTCTTGGTGCCTGTAGGGGCTGAGGGCAAGTTATATCAGTGGGTCGCAATTCTTACCGGCTCTAAAAATGCCTTAAAAGGGGTGGGTTTCTTCTTAGGCGGCTTATTACTGACATTACTTGAGTTCAGAGGGGCGATTATCTTAATGGCGTCACTGTTGGCGCTGGTATGGCTATTTAGCTTAGTTACGCTTAAGCAGGATCTAGGTAAAGCCAAGAGTAAACCCAAGTTTAAAGAGGTGTTTTCAAAAAGTCGTTCAATCAACATATTGTCTGCAGCGCGAATGTTTTTATTCGGCGCTCGTGATGTGTGGTTTGTGGTGGCCTTGCCAGTGTTTTTGGCGGTGACCTTTAATTGGGATCACTGGTGGGTGGGCGGCTTTATGGCAAGTTGGGTTATTGGTTACGGCATTGTGCAATCCTTCGCACCTTACATTACTGGTAAAAAGCATGGCCAAGTGCCTAGCGGCCGTGCAGCGGTATTGTGGGCCAGCTATTTATGCGTCATTCCTGCGGCTATCGCACTGGCGTTACAGATGGACTTTTATGTGCAAAGCAGCATTATCATTGGCTTACTGATATTTGGCGCTGTGTTTGCGGTGAACTCATCACTGCATAGCTATTTAATCGTGAGCTATGCAGACAGTGATGAAGTGTCCCTTGATGTGGGCTTTTACTATATGGCTAACGCCATGGGGCGATTAATCGGTACGGTATTATCTGGGCTCGTGTTTCAGTTTTATGGTCTAGAAGCCTGCTTGTGGATCTCGGCGGCTTTTGTTGCCATCGCAGCAGGGCTATCGACCAAGTTACCTGTGACCAAACTGAGCACGCACTAATTTACGCACTAATTAATAGTCACAATTATTGCCGACAGTGATGAAGTGTCCCTTGATGTGGGCTTTTACTATATGGCTAACGCCATGGGGCGATTAATCGGTACGGTATTATCTGGGCAGTGTTTCAGTTTTATGGTCTAGAAGCCTGCTTGTGGATCTCTGCGGCCTTTGTTGCTATTGCAGCAGGGCTATCGACCAAGTTACCTGTGACCAAACTGAATACGAACTGATTTATCGTTACAGTTACCGCAGTGCTATTTAATGGTCATTCTAAATAAAAAGCCCGTTTAACGGGCTTTTTCATCTTCATCTATCTTATTTGAATCATTGTTCTTGTTTGAGTACTTCGAAAGTGAAGCATTTTGGGGCTAATTTTTAACGTTTTTTAGTGTTGTAAAATTACTTAATTGTAATCATTTGATCGGATAAAGTGACATTTTATTCTGTTTGAAATCACGCCGCTATTGATTCAGTTGGCCACCCTTGTGAGGTTGATGTTGGTGATGTTTTTAAGTTGTAATTTGATTGCTACCTGTCTGCTCCTTATGAAGGCGCTATTTAGGCTTTGTGTTGTTATTTATAAGGCGTTATCAGGCTTTTAATCGTCTAATAAAAATAATCATCCCGACTGGTATCTATTGCTTGAGTCCGTGCCATTGCTCGCTAAACTGCTCGTATCGTAGAGTTTAGTGAGTTAAAAATGTATGGATATTTTCATCAGTTTACTAGGCATGTGTGCCTTGATTGGTTTAGCTGTTTTACTGTCAGAACGAAGAAAGGCTATTAACCTAAGAACGGTTATCGGTGCGTTAGCATTCCAAGTCGCCTTTGGTGCATTTGTAATGTACGTGCCAATGGGTCAAACCATATTGGATAGCGCTTCTAATGGCGTGATGCACGTTATTAGCTACGGCAATGAAGGCTTAAGCTTCGTGTTTGGTGACTTAGCCAAATTCAGTGTTGGATTCATCTTCTTAATTAACGTGTTATTTATTGTGGTATTTATTAGCTCGCTCATCGCCGTGCTGTATTACCTTGGCATCATGCAGCTGTTTATTGGCATTATTGGCGGCGCATTATCAAAAATACTTGGCACTAGCCGCGCTGAGTCCTTATCGGCAACCGCCAATATTTTTGTGGGACCGATTGAAGCCCCTTCAATGGTGCGTCCTTTTGTAAAACACATGACCCGCTCAGAGCTATTTGCAGTGATGACTGGCGGTTTAGCCTCTGTTGCTGGTGGCACCATGATTGGTTATATCCAAATGGGCGTTGATATTAAGTACGTGCTGACCGCTGCCTTTATGACTGCACCAGCAGGACTGTTGTTTGCCAAAATTATGTGGCCAGAAACTGAAACGCCTCGCAATGACATTGGTAAGGTCATGGATGAGCAAGAAGACAAACCGAGCAATGTACTTGATGCTGCCGCCAATGGCGCAGCGATGGGCATGCAACAGGTGATGATGGTTGCTGCGCTACTGATTGCATTTGTGGGATTGATTGCAATGGTTAACGGTCTTATCGGTGGCGTAGGTAGTTGGTTTGGTATTGCAGATCTAACGCTACAAGCCATCTTAGGTTACTTATTAGCGCCACTTGCATGGTTAATGGGTGTGCCTTGGTCTGAAGCGACCCAAGCGGCTTCATTTATCGGCCAAAAAATGGTGATTAATGAGTTTGTTGCCTATCTCGACTTCTTAAAAGTGGCTTCAGAGCTGTCGCCAAAAACCCAAATTATTATCAGTTTTGCCCTTTGTGGCTTCGCTAACATTGGCTCACTCGCCATGGTGATTGGCGGTTTAGCGGCATTGTGCCCAGAGCGTCGTCATGACCTAGGTGAAATTGGCATGAAAGCCTTAATTGCCGCTGCACTAGCAAACTTAATGAGCGGTACTATTGCCGGTTTATTATTTAGCTTAGCCGGCTAATAACCTTAATTTTTTACGCCTGCTTATCAGTAGCAGGCTTTTTATTGGAGTAACACATGACCCCACATATTAATGCCCCAGAAGGTGCTTTTGCTAAGACAGTTTTAATGCCTGGCGACCCTCTACGTGCTAAATATATTGCTGAAAACTTCCTTGATAACCCTAAGCTAGTGACTGATGTTCGTAACATGCTGGGTTATACCGGTGAGTTTCAAGGTAAGCCGATTTCAGTTATGGGTTCTGGTATGGGCATTCCGTCAATCTCTATCTATGCTAAAGAGTTGATCACCGAATACGGCGTTGAGAACATTATCCGTATCGGTTCTTGTGGCGCTGTGAGCGATAAAATTAAATTGATGGATGTGGTTATGGCAATGGGTGCAAGCACAGACTCAGCGGTTAACCGTTCGCGCTTTGCTAATACCGATTTTGCTATGATTGCTGACTTTAACATGTTGCGTTTAGCGGCTGATGCAGCTGAAAAACAAGGTGCAAGTTACCATGTCGGTAACCTATATTCTTCTGACTTATTTTATAGTGCAGATGAAGAACGTTACGACCTAATGGAAAAGTACGGCATCTTAGGCGTTGAAATGGAAGCCGCTGGGCTTTACGGCGTCGCTGCGGAATACGGCGCTAATGCATTAGCAATGATGACAGTGACCGATCATTTAAGACAAGGTTTACACTTGAGCGCTGAAGAGCGTCAACAGACCTTGAATGACATGATCAAGCTGACATTAGAAGCGGTAAGCCATTTAGACTAATGATGATAAGTGCTTACCTGGATGTAAACGCTAGGTGAGACTGCTTGTTAGTATGAAACCGTTATGCCACCCAATACCTTATGGTAATGGGCGGCATTTTTTATGGGCTTTATCAGCAGCGGGTCGATTAGCTTGTTAAGCGATGACTTGAATAACGCAGCGACTTAATAGACTTTATTTCATGGTTACCTTGCCGCCAATCATCTTAAAGGCAGGGGTACCACGAACCAAGGTGTCTCTAGCAAAAGTGCTTTCACATTGCGGACATATACATGGGCTGGTGGTGTAATCATTTACAATGCGCTCTTTAAAGCATTTTACTAATGCGCCTTTACCCCCTTTGCGGTACTTAAAAAGTTGGGTTTTACATTTGCCACAGAAGATATCGACAGTGCGACTAGGGCCTTTAGGGTTGGGTTTTGCCATTAAAGTCTCATTCAGTAAGGTTAGCGACATCTTTTAAGCTGCTAATTGAGAAAGTGTGCAACGCACTTAGGTGCTATTTTAATGCTTGTTGCTGTCACTTATTATGAGTGCAGTGCTGTCAAACTTTTTGAATATTAATTAAGTGTATTTTACACACATAACAGCTTTTTGAGGTGGTTTGAAAGTGACTTTGTTTAATCTTCGTGAGTGAAATCTCTCTCTAAATAGTTAATAAATACTACAATTGGGTGGTTGTGGTGAAAGAGTAACTACTCTTAACTGTCATAATGTAATAATTATTTGTGTTTTTTCTTTAAGATAAAATGTGTGAACTCACTCACTCAAACTTGATATACTACTGTTTTTTATCGTTTTATTTTCTTTTTTGTTTTTGTTGAAAATGAATCTAAATCATAAAATGCGACTGCAAATAAAATAGCCGAATAACTATTATGTGTTTGATCACACATTTGCTATATTGTAGTACAATTAAATGGGGCTTTTAGATTATAGTCAACTCAAGCGTATTAGATTAAGGTTGAACAATGGAACTTAACACGATTGTTGTCGGAATATATTTCTTATTCCTGATTGGTATTGGTTGGATGTTTAGAACGTTCACTAACAATACAAGTGATTACTTCCGTGGCGGCGGAAACATGCTGTGGTGGATGGTTGGTGCATCGGCGTTTATGACGCAGTTTAGTGCTTGGACCTTTACCGGTGCTGCAGGTAAAGCGTACACCGACGGTTTTGCCGTCGCAATATTGTTCTTAGCCAATGCCTTTGGCTACCTGATGAACTACCTCTACTTCGCTCCTAAATTCCGCCAACTTCGCGTTGTTACCGTAATTGAAGCCATTAGAATGCGCTTCGGTAAAGTTAACGAGCAAGTGTTTACTTGGACTGGCATGCCAAACAGCGTTATTACCGCGGGTATTTGGTTAAATGGTTTGGCTATTATTGCCTCTGGCATCTTTGGCTTTGACATGACCACCACCATTATCCTAACGGGTCTTGTGGTATTAGTGATGTCAGTGACTGGTGGTTCTTGGGCGGTTATCGCCTCAGACTTCTTGCAAATGCTGGTGATTATGGCCGTAACCGTTACTTGTGCGGTAGTGGCAATTATTCAAGGTGGTGGCGTAAATAACATCATTGAAAACTTCCCAACTGAGTCATTCATTGTTGGTAACGACATGAACTACTTGAGCATCTTTGCTATGTGGGGTGTGTTTATCTTCTTAAAGCAGTTCAGTATTACCAATAACATGCTGAACTCATACCGTTACCTTGCTGCAAAAGACTCTAAAAATGCCCGTAAAGCAGCATTGTTAGCGTGTATTTTAATGACCATGGGCCCATTAATTTGGTTCATGCCAAGCTGGTTTATAGCTGGTGAAGGGGTTAACTTGGCACTGGCTTACCCAGATGCAGCTGGCAAAGCCTCTGATTTTGCTTACCTTTACTTTGTAGAAACTTACATGCCTGCAGGTATGGTTGGGTTATTGATTGCGGCCATGTTTGCAGCAACCATGTCTTCTATGGATTCTGGTCTGAATAAGAACTCAGGTATTTTTGTTAAAAACTTCTATGAGCCGATTGTTCGCCCAACAGCGAACGAGAAAGAGCTAGTGGTGGTTTCTAAGCTAACCTCTACTTTCTTTGGTGTTGCGATTATCTTGGTGGCATTGTTTATCAACTCGCTCAAAGGGTTAAGCTTATTCGATACCATGATGTACGTGGGCGCCTTGATTGGTTTCCCGATGACTATCCCTGCTTTCTGTGGCTTCTTTATTAAGAAAACGCCGGACTGGGCTGGTTGGGGTACCTTAGTTGTCGGTGGTTTTGTTTCATTCTTTGTGGGCTTTATTATTACCCCAGAAATGATAGAAACTGCGTTTAACTTAGACAATCAGTTAACCTCTCGTGAGTGGTCAGAGCTTGTGGTTGCCATTGGTTTAGTGGGTCACTTAGTGTTTACTGCTGGCTTCTTCGTGGCATCAACATTGTTCTACAAGCCATTAACTGCAGAGCGTCAAAAAGATGTAGATAAATTCTTCGAGAACCTTGATACACCGTTGATTTCAGAAGGTGAAGAGCAGCAGAAATTAGATAACAAGCAACGTAAAATGCTCGGTTCACTGATTTCGGTGGCAGGTATTGGGATCATGTCGATGTTCTTCATTCCTAACGAAATTACCGGACGCTTTATCTTTATCTTGTGTGGCGGCATTGTACTTACCGTGGGTCTAGTGTTGATTAAAGCGGTAGACGACAAGATTGAAGATGCAGCCCTTGAGGCAGAAGCAAGCAATAGCTAAGCTTTAAATATGGTTAGATTGAACCGTTAACTCAGTTCCCTACAAAATGTTGACCATGAAAACCACCTAGTTATCTAGGTGGTTTTTTTTTGGCTATTTGCCAATGGGAAATTGAGTTTTTCAAACTTGGTTTGCTGATTTAAAAAGATTAACGTTGTAATTAGAAGTGAGTGTTGGCCATTAAGCCTACTCGTTATTTCGATTTCGATTTTGATTTGCTAGAGTACTTATTAATCAATAGCTTTGCTGAATGTACAGTCATTGGCTGGCTATAAACGTTATGTTCTAAAGGGATTTAGATGCAAAGAAATAATTTACTTATTGTTGCTGCGTACTTAAGCTTTTTCGCTGCGTTATTACACATCGGCTGTATTTTCGGCGGGCCGGATTGGTACCGTTTTTTCGGTGCTGGAGAGGGGATGGCGCAGATGGCTGCAGCTGGTGACTCATACCCAACGATAGTCACGCTTATCATCGCTGCTATTCTAGCGGGCTGGGGCTTTTACGCCCTATCTGGCGCTGGGGTTATCTTCAAACTTCCTCTATTAAAAACCTGCTTAGTCTTAATCTCCGCAGTGTATTTAGTGCGCGGTATTGCAGGGTTAATTGTACCGTTTTTCACATCCGATCCCCTGGTGCACCAAAACTCGCTAACATTTTGGGTTGTCAGTTCTGTCATTTGTTGTATTTTCGGTGCTTATTACCTGCTGGGCACAATAAGGTTATGGCGATAGGTTTTTAGTTATCAAACTTCGTTTGCAGTTTAAAAAATCAAGATCTCAAGCTCGAAATTAACGATAAATGCTAGCTAATGAGTGTTATTTTTAGCCAAAAAAAGCCAGCTTGTCGCTGGCTTTTTTTGGCTTGTAGCTGGCTTAGTTACTGACTTAAATGACCCACAACACTACTGTTTCAAGTTCAGCTTATAAAAACTCACTTGGGTGTAATCTCCTGCGGCGACGCCGTTGTTAGTGCATCCCGTGCCCCAAACTGGGTGCGCAGTACCTTGATTACATTGGTTATAAGCACCGGCTTTAAAGTACATGTTGTCGCTGCCATAACCTTGGTCAATGGGGTGACCTGGGTAAGGCTGACTTAAATCGGTTTTAAATACCTTGGTTTGGGCGGCATCAGTACCGGGATTTTTGACAAAGGTTAGCGTCATCAAGCTGCCGACAACATTGACGTCATAGCTAAATAGCTCCCCTAGCTTGATGCCATCAACAGGGTCGTCACTTTGCTTGGTTAACGTATCGCTGCCCCAAATTGGAATAGGGATATCGTAGCGTTGGTCTATATCTGCTGGGTAAACTTCATAGTTCCAAAACAGTGAACCATATTCATGGTTTGGCATTTTGCGGTAGTAAATTTTAAGTGGTTCAACTTTACTTGATCCATGAATTTGGCCAACCACCACCGAGTGGGATGGGAATTTACTGTCATCGCCACTAACACTAACCCAATCAACCGCAACGGTGGCACTTAACTGGCCGCCGATAGCGCCATAAGCTTGCTTGTTAGGGTGAGTATCAATGACAAAGTTATTGCTTGGGTGCTTGGGGTTGACCTTGGTCCCTTCACCATTGAGCATGATCCGCAGTTCAGAGCGGGCATTGGCGCTGTTTTTAGTAGTGGGTGCTGTGTTAGGTGATGCCATTACCATGGCGCCAGTTTCAGGGTGGCTGTAAAACCAAAAGTGGTTAGTGTACGGGCGCACGCTATCGTTAAGTTCATCCACTTCAATTTCCATTACTTGACCTTGGCGCGCAGGGCGATGATCAGGAATAGGCAGATTGATTTTCATTTGCGATAAATCAAAATTTTGCGCAGGTGCCAGCGTCGGGCTTAATGCTTGGCTGAGTTTGGCTTTGTAGGCTTGCTGCTGAGTGGCTAAGTCTGTGGCGGCATAGGCGCTTGAACAAAGCCCTATTGTCATCGCTGTAGCAATGGTAGTTTTTATTAAACGGTGTGGCATCTTGCCTCCTGTTTGACACTATAAATAACACACCCAGTAGCGTTTGCGACTGGGTGTTAGGATTTTATTAATGATTATTGCTTGTGATAAAGCAGCTCAATGTCACGCTGCTCCCACACTTCGGCTAAGTTCTTTTTAACGCTGAACTGGCTAAAGTCGGTGTCTTTGGCAAGCTTTATCCACTCAGGTTTATTCAGTGACTCACCGGCTTTTAAGTAGATGCTAGTCATGCGCTCAACGCGGCGACGGTCATCTTTTTGTGAGTAAGGCCATTTCACTGCGGGATCATGGTAGTTGGCCATTAACTGGATACCTTGAGCCATCGAGCCGCCTTTGTCGTTTTCATAGTTCCACAAATCAACCCCGACTTTTTCACCGAGTTCAGCAATGCCCACTAATGGCACAATACTGAAATAGTGATAATGGTAGGCACGAGTACGCTCAATCTCATGGGGTTGTGAGCCGTCAGCTTCAAACTGGGTATCAACCCGCATTTTTCCTTTTTGCACCATCTGTTTAGTCAGGTGATCATTACCAATAAAGTAAGCGATGCTGGCCACTTGGAAGTCATACCAAGTGCCATGGTTATTAGCCGCTGCCGCCTCACCTTTAGGGCCGCCAGACAGATCATCAACAATTAGCCAATCTAAGTACTCGCTGTACCACTGCTTAATTTGCTGCTCATCTTGTTCAGTCCAATGCTTTGATTGCGACAAAATAGCAATGGCATCTAGCATTCTGTCGGCAAGGGTGCGGGTATCAATAATACCGCCTCGACGTCCTTCTGCTCTGCCGGGAACCCCTTGACCGTAGTTGACGTTAGGGTTCATTTTAGTGGCTTCATTCAAGAACCATGTACGCACAAATTCGATGCCTTTTTTGGCATAGGCTTCATCTTGGCTAAAGTAATACGCTAAGGCGACCGCGCGGGTTGAGCGGGTAAAGTTACCAATGCGTCTAGAGTCAGTTTCTGTGGTTTTTGAGGCTGGGTTGGTTTTGCCATCGTGGCGGATCCACGGCAAACCATCAGCTTTGGTTTCATCTGGCCACCAATAAGGGCTGATACTCATGTAATCATGTTTGTCGCCACTTGGTGGAGTCATGCCTTTTTCAGCCACACTAAAAGGCGCTTGTTTCATGGCGATGTCGGCTTCTTCAAGCAAGCGTTCATAAGCTTGCTTCATTGAGGCGCTAGCATCTTTGCTTTGAAGGATGGTGCGATTTTGCTGCAAAACATCTTCATTTAAGAACACAAAATCGGCGGCTTGTACTTGGTGACTGAGTGCTAATGCACTTATAAGTAGTGCAATTGGGCGTAGGGTCATTTGGGTCACAATATCATCCTTCATAGAATTTGTTATAAAGATTAAATAATACAAATAGGGTAGTTGTCTAGCGGTTTCGATGCTGTGATCCAGATCTTATTGTATTGTGTTAATGGCAAACTATTGCGCCATTTGCTACTAACTTAGGTTTATTTGGTTTTTAATTAATGGTTTGAGTGTAGTCTTATATGGCGTCAGCCACTGCTTATATAAGGTTTATAGTAAATAGTGCTGCTAACCCTTATTGTAAATTTGTCATACATTAATGCGGCGTTTGGGCTGAATGGAATTAACGCTTATAAGTTAATGGCAGCCTTATATTACGGCTGCCATTTACGTTTAACGCTACTGGTGCTGGATTGTGATCTTGTCAAATGACACTTCAAAAATCTGATTTTGGTAGTCTTCGTCAGGTTGGATTTGCGGATAAATTCCAGCTTTGAAGTAGTAAGTCTCCTCTAACCAAGCTTCTGTTAAGCTGTAATACTTACCGTCTTTTGCCAGTACAGGCTCGCCCCAAGCTAGGGTTCTTGCTGTGGTGGTATTATTGATCTCAGTGGTGATTGTTAATCCTTGCTGGTTGGCCACAATGTCATAGTGCCACTGAGTACCGGCATCCACTGTGCCTAGTTCAACACTGAACGACTGGCAGCTATCACAGCTGTCGTTATTAGGGGCAAAGCTATCGTTCAAAATGGCGCGGATTGGTTTGTTTGGTCCATCCCATTGCAGTTTAACCAGTGCTTGTTTTATTTGATAAGCGTGGATTTGGCCGACAATCACTTTAGGATCTTGGCCATTTATCTGTGGGTATTGCTCTATGCGCAGGCTGCTTGATAGTTGATGTTGTTGATTTATAGCCCAGTTTTGATTGCTGCTACTGCAAGGGTCTTGGGTTTGATAGTGATATAGCTCTCTTAATTCTGAACGTACATAAGATGAATTGATGGTAGTCGCGCCACTATCACCTAAGTTGACCTGAAAATACATGCGCTCATCACTGTCATCAACCCAGAAGTAGGGTTCGTTGGTGTCGTTTGATAGTCGAGTTTTACCGCTACAATCAGCTGGAATTAGCTCTGCGGCAGAGTCGCCACCCGTGCCGTAGTAATCATCTTTACTCACAGGTAGGGTGAGTTTCCATTGATCTATGTTCCAGCTGCAACTTTCACATTCTTCGGGCGGAACCGTTTCTTCAGGCGGAACCGTTTCTGAACTGCCACCTCCGCAAGCAATTAGCATAAAAATAACACTGGTTAAAAGCGGCACTGATGTCTTTTTAGTCATTTTTTATCCAAATCCCCTCTAATTAATAAATAATACAATAGATCCAGTGCTTTTTGATTGCTATTATCCGAACCATAAATGTGACCCGCGTCAAAAAACAAGATTAACGTTTTTTGACTTAAATGGTCAAGTTTTTTAAGTTGCTGTTTTTTATGGTTTATATGGTTTAATTTTGATTGTTGCACTTTTGATAATAAAAAAGTTTAAAAAAGTTTGCGCAATATCACAGATATGATGCGACAAAAATAAAACAATAACATAATACAAATAAGGGGGCGGTTTAATGAAGATTAGCTTAATTGCAGGTTTAGTTACGTTAAGTTTACTGGGCGGATGTGCCACCGAAAACTATTCAAAAGTTGATGAGGGTACACAGACTAATAAGGTCGCAATAGACAATATTGTTGCTCACGAAAAAGCAGTGATTACTTCAGGCTCAATCAAGGCCATTGATAGCGCAGCGTTAAAAAGCAAGCTGGCTTCACTTGCTGATGGGGAAGAGTTAATTCTTGAACCGGGCAAATATGCTGATTTAGGTCGTCTCGATATCACCGCGAGTAACGTTGTTATTAAAGCAAAAGTACCAGGGCAAACTTGGTTTACCGGCTTAGTGCAGCTAAACCTTGTGGGTAACAATATTACCCTCGATGGTGTGGTCTTTACCGAAGGTGGCCCTGCTGAGCGTATGGGCGGCATCACTTTCCGCGGTAATAACAACACTCTACAAAACTCGATGTTTTACTTCTTCAATGATAAATACGCTTATCAGCCAGATTCTAAGCGTGATGAATATCCAAAGTATTTATGGTTATCGCTTTACGGCAAAAACAATCAATTATTGAACAACACCTTCGAAGGTAAGCATAAACGCGGCACCTTGATAGGTATTCAGAAAGCTAAAGGTGACGAAACTGCAGATAACCATGTCATTAAAGGTAATTTGTTTTATGACCAAAAGCATAACCAGTATGAAGAGTTCGATATTAGCGATGCGATCCGTTACAACTCAAATAGTTGGGAAGCCATTCGTGTCGGCGATTCAAAAAGCTCAATCTATCCATCAAAAACCACCATTGAAGGTAACCTATTTTACGAGTGTGATGGTGAAACAGAGTTAGTGTCATTTAAGTCAGCTGGCAACGTGCTACGTGGTAACACCATTATTAACAGCGCTTCAATGGTGTCATTGCGTCACGGTATCAACAATGTGGTTGAAGACAATGTCATCCTTGGTAATGGCAAACGTTACTCAGGTGGTATTCGCTTATATGACGAAGGCCATATTATTCGTAACAACTACATTGAGCGAGTCATGGGTACCGGCAATGTCCGTGGTGGCATCGCCATTAATACCGGCATTACCGATGTGCAACAAGGTGAGCGATTAAGCCAAGACGTCAAAGGTAAAGGCTTAAACAAACAAGCGACGCCAAACAAGGTGTTAATCGAAAACAACACTGTTATTAACTCGCGTCAAAACGTCTTATATTCAGACAAAAAACACCGCGTAAGCCTCTATGACAATCAAAAAGTATCGACGGTATTTGCTGGTGTCGATATGACCTTTAATAACAACTTATCTTACGCCGCAGTGAAAAAGTCTTTAGCCCTAAAAGGTAATGATGAAGTAGCTAAGCTGGTTAACCCTACCTATAACAACGAAGTCTATTTTGGTCCTATCCAAGCGGTAGATTTACCAGCAGAAGGTATTAGCACTGCTGAGCCAAAGCTTATTGTTGCACCGAATGGTTTGCTTGAAGCGGCAGATTTAGATGTGGGCGCGAAGGGCTTAAAAGTACTGACCATGGCAGATGTTGGTGCCAGTTACACAATCCAAAAGTAATGCAAAAAAGAATTCGATTAAAATAATAAACTTAGAAAAAAGGAAGTTGTATGAAACTTAATAAATTATCGTTATTTATTAGTGCTGTTTTCGCTGTAACAACGCTATCTGCCTGTGATTTTTATGATAAGCCGATAACTGAAGATCCAACAGACCCTACTGATCCAACAGATCCAACCGACCCAATTGAACCGGTAGGGGATTTAGTCCCTGATTTGGTATTTAGTGATGCTGATTTGAGCACTCTTAAAGCGGCTATTGACGGCGCGACTGACGTTAATGAAGATGGTCAAATCGTTATCTTATTAGATAATACTGCCAGCTTTAGCGGTTTAAGCAATTTAGTCTTAGACAGTGAAACCCCATTAGTATTATTAGGTGGTGAACCGACTTATGATGGCCTAGAAGGCTCTGAATATGGCGCGGCGGCACAAATTACAGGTGGCGAAGGTTGTGTGGTTATCTCTGCTGATAACATTCAGTTACGTAACATTACTTTTAAAGACGTTACTCCAATCTGTAAAGACAGTTCAACCACCACCCTAATCAACGTAGGTACTTCATCATCAATGGGTGAGGCTTATGAAACCGTTGAGAGTAAGCCTGCTGGCGTGGTGTTATCACAACTGACCATTGATGGTGAAAACCTTGCATCAAATGGCCAGGATGATCCATTAGATTGGATTATGGTGCGCGGTGAAGGCACTCAAATCATCTATAACGCCTTTACTAACAAACCGACAGAAGAAGGCTCTTTCATTACTGTTCAAGGTACGAGTTCATCACATAAAGATGTGGTTATTAGTCACAACCATTTCAGCAACTTAGCCCTTGATAACCCTTTTAGCGGCACCAATGACGTGTTTGCGATTCGTTTAGGCACTTCAAGCTCATCTAAAACAGACTATGTGACCAATACACTCATCAGCGACAATCTATTTACTGACGTAAATGCATCACGCCGGATGATCTATGTGCGTTTAAGTAGTAACACTATTGAAAATAACACTTTTATTAGCAGCAATGGCTTTGTGTCATTAGAAGGTGGTGAAAACAACACTGTAGCTAGCAATATTATGATCAACGATGGCTCAGGTGAAGATGATGGTAAGTACGAAGCGGGTATTCGTATTATCTCTAAAGGCCACACAGTGACTAATAACTATGTCTACAACAATAGCCGTTCTAAAACCGGTAATGAAGTGGGCGCTATTTCAGTACTAGATGAAGAAATCGATGCTGGCGTAACGCTCAAAGCCCCATCAACAGTTGCTAACAACACGATTGTGAGTGCCAAACAAGGTTTCATCTTTGGTAAATCTGGTGCATGTACCGATGACTCAGTGGTTAATCTTACCGACAACCTAGTGGCAAACGGTGTTGACGGTGTTGATTCTAGTGACAAGGGTGTACGTGATGACTGCTTACTTGGTGAAGGTTCTACTTGGTCTGGCAACATGTTTGCGGTAACCACGTTATCAAGCAATAGTAACTACGAAGAAGTGACAGGAGAGCGTGAAAACTTAGGTAATGGCACTGCTGAATTAACAGAATCTGCTGAAGATTCAAAATTATTCCTTGCAACTCCAGAAGGTAATGTTGCTGGTAAAGGCGCAACAGGCTTAGTGATCCTTACTGAAGCAGAGGTTGGCCCAGAGTCAGCTGAATAAGCTCGCGTTATTAACTGGATTTGATTAAAAAAATAATTAGGAATATCAGAATGAAAAAGTATTTAGCAATTGCTGTTTTAGGTGCCTTAAGCTTTAACGCTGCAGCAGAAGATGATGATGATCTACGCCCTGGTAAAAGTACCATTGCCATTAAATGGGAACATAAACTGCTTGATGGTCGTACCGACCGCCCTAAAGTCGAGTTTGGCCATCGTATGCGCAACGGCTTTAAGTTTGGTGTTGAACAAGCGTGGCAATATGATCGCAGCAAGTCTGAAAAAGAAGTGGGTTTTGCCCCTGAGCAGTACGAGTTGACATTCAAAACAGATTATCAAACGCGTTGGGGCGATAATAACGAGCACCAGGCGGGCCCAGTATTAGATTATCAAACCAAAGAAACTGCCAACAGTATCCGATTTGGTGGTTACTATGGTTATAAAATTAATAGCGATTGGCAGGTAAAAGTGCGTGCACGTTATAGTCAGCACCTTGACCGTATCTCACTAAAAGATGATCCGGCCGATAGCTACTACCGCGATGACAAAAACAAAGAAATGCGTTACGACATGTGGCTGACGTACCGTTGGGATAACTTCCGCTTTGTTTATAACTTGATCCACTATAGCAAAATCTCATCATACAAGAACGACAGTGGTGTAGAGCAGCATGTATACAGTAATGGTGATCGCAGTTTATTTGAGCACGAGTTTACCGCGAACTACCGTTTCCCACATGCGAAAAAGCACACAGTATACGGTAAATTTAAGCTGAAAACTGAGATGCTTAAAGACAGCCATATGGTAGAAAACAGTGGTTACGATTGGTACGGTAAGCGTGATAACGCTATCGAGCTTGGTTATAAATACAGCTTCTAATGTTTAGCTGTTAATTTAATGAATAAATAACTATTGGGATTTTATCTAATTCCTTGGTTTTTAGTGATTAATTAACAAGAAGTCTGACTTGAAATGCTGCTTTGTCCTTGGTGACAGGCAGCATTTTTTTTACCCTTAACACTGAAATAAAGATTATTTTTGATTTTTGTGAGCTTGTCAGTATTAACTATGAACAAGGATTAAGTATTAATCTTCAATTAAGGTTATTATAATTACATTAATATTATTACTGGTCTAAAACTGGTGAATGTTAAACGATGCCATATACTAGCTAAAAGAGTATCAGTCGGCGTTATAGTTCATTGTAAAAGACATAGTTTAACAAACTTTATTGGCTGACAAGTGTAATAGATTTCACTGTTATTACTTGCTAATCATCTAATATATAGAGTAAAAATATTTTATACTGCTGACTTTAATATTTGCGTCAAGGCCTAACTTAGCTAAAATGTTGTGGTTATCAATTGCCATTGTTAAACCTCTGCTTATCAGCAAGGCTCCTTTGCTTTGTATCTTTGTGATACAAGTTATTATGTCTTTTGTATTAATTAATGTGTAAATCATAGGTGGGTATTACTACATGAGCACAAAATTTACACCAATTGGTGGCGAAAAACGCAGCTTACATGTGCAAGTGGCATGTGAAATGGCTCGTAGTATTATTTCTGGTGATTTGCCACAGGGTGAGATTATCCCTGGGGAAATGGACCTTTGTACTCAGTTTGGTGTCAGCCGTACCGCATTGCGAGAAGCGATTAAGCTATTGACCTCTAAAGGTTTGTTGGAGTCTAAGCCCAAAGTCGGTACCCGAGTGCGAATGCAAGAGTATTGGAATTATCTTGATTCTCAATTACTTGACTGGCTCATTGACATGGAAAAAACCGAGCATCTCTATCAAGAGTTTTTATCGCTGCGTAAAGCGATAGAGCCTGAAGCCTGTGCTTGCGCCGCCCGCAATGCCACGGTTGAGCAGCGGATGCAGTTATCCGCACTATTTCAAGAAATGGATCGAATTTCTAAAGGGTTTGACCATGAAGGTTGGGTCGATGCCGATTTAGAGTTTCATCGGTTAATCTTTATTTCGACTGGTAACAGCTTCTTTTTACCGTTTGCCAATGTGTTGACCACCATGTTTAAGAGTTTCTTCCACCATGCCTCAAAGCGTGGCACTACCTGTATTGAAGAGCATCGTTTAATTTACGAAGCGATTATGGCGGGTAATGCAGAAAAGGCTCGTCAAGCCAGTGAAGAGTTGCTAAATCAAAGTGACCAAGAATTAGAAGCGATTCAGCAGTAAGCTTTAATCGCTAAAAAAGGCCAACTTGTTACTGACAGGTTGGCCTTTTTTTGTGAGCTGTTCTATAAGTTAAAAAGTAGCAGTTTTTCGCAGAAGATTGCTGTCTGGTTAACGTTTTATTCCTCAAAATGCGTTAATATTAAATCATACAAATGCCAAGGTTTTTGACCTTGGTATCTACCCGTCGCTGATTGAGAGAAGATAATGGATGAATCGCTAATTCCTAATATTGTTGATTTTATTGGGCAAATTGACCCGTTTGATCAACTGTCAGGGGACGTTTTAAAAGATGTTGCCAGCTGCATTAGTATTACCTACCTTGGCCGTGGTGAGCAGATCCAATTCAGCGACGGTTCGAATGAAAAATATTTATATATTATTCGTACCGGCTCCATGGAGCAGCGTAAGCCTGACGGGGTGTTGCGTTCAAAAATGGGCCCTGAAGACTTATTCGGGTTTACCTTTTTAGAGCCCCTAAAGAATATCCTCGATGGTTATACCGCGACCGCCATCGAAAACACCTTGCTGTATTTAATTCCTCATTCAAAACTGCTTAAACTGACCGCCCAACATCAACAGTTTAGTGAAAGTATCTCCTCAGCGGCGCAACTGCGCTTACGTTCGGCCTTAAATGTGGTGTGGTCCAATAAAGAGAAAGGCCTATTTTTAAAGAAAGTTTCTGAAGTGGCCAGTGGTCATGCTGCAGTGGTTGATATTGATATGAGCATTCAAGATGTCGCCAAAGAAATGCGTGATACCTGCCGCACCTCAACCGCAGTTATCAAAAAAGACGCTAACATTGTTGGCCTTATTACCGACCGAGATATGACCAAGCGAGTCATTGCAGATGGCCTTGATATTAGTTTGCCTATTCATACGGTAATGACTACGCCTGCTATTACCATTGGCCCTGATGATTTAATTTTAAAAGCGGCATCTTTAATGATGCAGTCGGGTATTCGCAGCTTACCTGTGGTACGTGGCAATGAAGTTTTGGGGTTACTAACCTCGTCGCACTTGGTGCAAAAACATCGGATGCAGGCGATTTTCTTAATTGAGAAAATCAAATACACCGAGACTACAGCAGGGTTGGCAGAGTTAACTTCAGAGCGGCAAGCGATTTTTGAGGCCCTAGTTGATGGCAAGGTAAGCGCCGAAATTATCGGCCAAGTGATGTCGATGATCATGGATGCCTATAATCGCCGCTTAATTCAAATGGCCGAAGAGCAATTTGGCGCACCACCTTGTGATTACAATTGGGTGGTTGCAGGCTCCCACGCCCGCAATGAAATTCATATGCTGTCAGATCAAGATAGCGCCATTATTATGGATGACAGTGCGACAGAAGAAGATAAAGTTTACTTTATTAAGCTTAGTGAATTCGTTAATCAAGGCTTGGATGGTTGCGGCTATCCCACCTGTACCGGTCATTACATGGCATCGAACCCTAAATGGTGTCAGACCTTATCTGTATGGAAACAGTTTTACCGCAAGTGGGTCAGCAATCCCCAATATGGCATGCTGATGAATGTCAGCGTATTTTTAGAGGTGCGAAGCTTACATGGCAATGCTAATTTTTCCGCTGAACTGCAGCAGCACTTACATCAATTAATTGCCCAAGATCATCAGTTTTTGCATTCGCTGGTTACTGATGCCGTTCGAGTGCAGCCACCTTTAGGGATTTTTAATAAATTGGTGGTAGAAAAAAGCGGTAATAACACTAAGGTGCTTAATATTAAAAAGTATGCCTTGAATTTAATTGTCGATTTAGCACGTATTTATGGGTTAGCTGTGGGGTGTTCAGAGTCAGGGACTCGACATCGTTTTGAGTATGCCGTGAATCAAAAGCTACTCCATGAAGATGACTTTAAAGATATTATTGAGGCCTTCTATTTTGTGACTCAAGTGCGTTATAACCATCAACTATCGGCATTGCGTCAGGGGCAAAAACCCAATAATCACATGGAGCCGAGCTCGATCAGCTCATTTGAGCGTAAACATTTAAAAGATGCTTTTAGAATTATCAGTAACCTTCAGGATGCGGCCAAGCTTCGCTTTAGTGGTAATTAAATGATAAAAAAATGGCTAAACCACTTTCACCCACTAACGCGACTCAATAAAGCCAGGCAGGATTATATTGCTGCGCATCCGCAATTACCGGATTTTTTATTGGCGTTATTAACCCAGCCGTTGCCAGAGCTTGGAGCTAAGGTCACTGAACTCACCTATTTATCGCTAGACATTGAAACCAGTGGTTTGGATGCTAAGCAAGATCATATTTTGAGTGTTGGTTACGTTACTATGCGTGGCAAGCGAATTGACTTAGCCAGTGTCGGCCATACCTATATTAAAGGTGTGGTGAGGCCAGAAACCGCGGTGATAAACCACATTATGCCGCAGATGGTTAATCGGGCGCAGAAGTTGGATATTGTTATGGAGCATCTGTTTCGGCAGATGCAGGGTAAGTTACTGTTAGTGCATGGTAAGCAAGTTGAGCAGCAGTTTATTGATCATTATTTGATGAAAAAATATCAGCTACCACCCATGCCACTGTTGTGGCTTGATACCTTAGCGATTGAAAAGTCGATGACCTTGAACAAAGCTAGTCAACAAGATGGTGATTATCGACTGATATCGATACGACAGCGTTACGGTTTACCTGAATACCATGGTCATAGTGCCTCGGTTGATGCAGTGGCTACCGCAGAGCTTTATTTGGCCTTATGCACGAAATTATTTGGCAATCAAACAGGAGAGATTAAGCAGGTCTATCGCCCTTAACGTTGTGGTTTAATCGTGGTTTAGTTAGCTGCAGGCATAAAGCGAAAAATCCCCAATATCCATATTGGGGAAAGAATACCACCGGAGTGGGAGTATGATTTTTTTATTATTATTTGAGCATGGGGATTAGGTTTTCGCTAGTTTCTGCACTAGCTTTTATATCGGATTTAAAATGATGATTTGGTCTTTCTGTTAATCTTTTAATAAGCGCTGCAACTTGCTCATTTGCAGCAACTCATTATATTCACCACAGGTATTAGTTTAGTGCAGCTACCGCTTCACGAACTAAACGGCCAATTTCATCCCATTGCTGATTATCAACTAAATTCGCTGGCACCATCCAAGTTCCACCACAGGCAACCACAGCATCAACAGCTAAGTAGTCATTGATGTTTTTTGGTGAAACGCCACCAGTAGGCATGATTGTTACTGGGTAAACAGCGGTTAATGCTTTTAGCATTGATATGCCGCCAGAAGGCTCTGCTGGGAAAAACTTAACTGTGTCTAAACCCATTTCCATTGCTTGCTCAACTAATGATGGGTTGTTTACACCAGGGATAATCGGCATACCGCGTTGCTGACAGTATTTAACCGTGCTTGGGTTAAAACCTGGGCTAACAATAAAATCCACGCCTGCATCAATAGCCGCATCTACCGTTGCTGAATTTAATACCGTGCCCGCACCAATTAACATATCAGGGTAAGCTGCGCGCATATTCTTAATGGCTTGAGCCGCCGCTGGAGTACGGAAGGTAATTTCCGCACAAGGCATACCATTTTCAACTAAAACTTGGCTGAGTTTCACCGCATCATCGGCATTTTTTATGGCAATGACCGGGATAACTTTTAGCTGTTTTAGTCTTTCGTTTAGCGTGCTCATATTGTTTCCTTTTGAATAATAACTAGCGGTAATTCGCCCAAATGGATTACCTAAAACTGTTGCAGAAAATACTTAGCGCTATGAATCAAAGGCCATTGGTATTGCTGGCATTACGCTGATATCAATGATGGCACCTTTGTGCTGGATCACTTCACTTGCTAATGCATGACCGGTAAGCGCTGACTGTTGTTGGCTTGCGCCCAGTAAACGTTGTGACAAATACCCAGCAGCAAATGAATCGCCCGCTGAGGTGGTATCAACCACAGTTTCTACTAAGGTGGCTGGCACACTAACTTGGCCGTCTTTGGTGACGATGAGGCACTCTTCTGCACCGCGCTTAATGACTACTTCGCTCATGCCTGCACTGAGGCTGCGATCGATACAGGTTGCCAGTTGCGAGTCACCAAACAAGGCTTGTTCGTCTTCAAACGTGAGTAAGCCAATATCGGTTAGGGCCAACATTTTAAGATAGCTTTCTTGGGCCTGTTGATGTGACTGCCACAATCTGGGACGGAAGTTATTATCAAAAATAATCTTGCCGCCATTGTCTTTACACTTTTGCAGGACGTCGAACAGTATTGCTCGGCTTTTAGGGGTTAAAATCGCCAAGCTAATACCTGATAAGTACAACACATCGTATTGACTGATCGTTGTTAGCAGTGTTGCTGAAGCGTGTTCTAACCAGAATTTTGCCGCGGCATCATTACGCCAGTAATGGAAGCTTCGCTCACCTTCGTCATCGACTTCGATAGCGTATAAACCTGGCAGCTTTTCAGACATAATTTGAACGTGCTGGGTATCTATGCCTTCTTGTTGCCAGCTTTTAAGCATGTTTTGGCTGAAGGGGTCTTGACCTAAGGCACTGAAGTAGCTGATGGTCATATTTTTATCTTGAGTTAATCGAGATAAATACACCGCAGTATTCAGGGTGTCACCACCGAAGCTTTGGACAAGTTCGCCATCACGTTGTTGCAGTTCAATCATGCATTCGCCAATGATACCGACCTTTAACATAGACATATCAGCTCCTATTTGGTTTTATAGAAAATCTTGACGAGCAGGATTGAACATATCAATTAAAATGCTGTCTTGCTCTAACGCGACGGCACCATGCATCACCATTTTAGGCGCAATATAAGCATCGCCAGCTTTAAGCACTTTTTTAACACCATCGATTTCAGCTTCAAAGCTGCCTGCAGCCACATAACCAATTTGATCGTGAATGTCGTGAGTATGCGGGTGGCCGATGGCACCTTTATCAAATTTTACAAATACAGCCATTAAATCAGGAGTATAACCAATTATTTTGCGGCTCAAACCATCACCTAGGTCTTCCCAAGCGGTTTTGTCGTCTTCATAAAATGCGTTCATTACAATCTCCTTTTATTGTCGATAGCAGCAAGTAAGCTATATTCATCAGGCCTTAGTGCTTGATTGAACTTTGTGGTATCGACTATTTATCTTGGCTAAAGTTGCCGCTCAATTTGTACGTTAATCGAACGCCACCTTGTTTAGTATGATCTAAGTGTACTAGTAAAATACTTTTATTTGTAATACAAATCTACCGTAACTGTGATCGGCTTCGTATTTGTTTTATATTATTTTACAGGTCATACATCTATCTGATTGATTTATCGGGTTAAAAATAAATTATGTAATTTATTCATTATTTTAATAAGCACAGTTGATAGTGAAAACTAAAACTAATAGTCAGTGATCCAAGTCTATTATTAGTTTATATATGCTGAAATTTTTGTTTATTTGTATTATTTTAGATTCAGATGAGCACTTTTAGTTTGAGGTTAATATGTCGCAAGCCATTAAAGCGGTACTTTTTGAACAGTCGGAAATCACATCAATCGCCAATGAATTAGGTAAAGATAGCCTAATGGGTAAAAGCTTAACCAAGTTAATTGAAGATACTGACGCGTTTATGGCGTTAGGGGTTGAAGTCCCTGGCCATAGTGAAGCGGGTGGTTATGCACATAATCGTCACAAACAAAACTATCAATATATTAACCAAGCAGGACGTTTGTTTCTGGTAACAGGTGAAGACAAGTACGCTCAGTATACAGCTGACCTGTTACTTGCTTATGCAGATAAGTATTTGAAGCTTGATTATCATGAGCAATTGAACACTAACCCACCGGGTCGTTTGTTTCATCAAATCCTCAATGAACATGTCTTCCTGCTTTATTCTAGCTTAGGTTATAGCTGTATTCGCCATTGGTTATCTGCTGAGCAGCAGCAAACCATTATCGATGGTTTATTCCAGCCAATGTTAGATATGTTTACTGATAAGTATGCATTCGATTTTGACCGCATCCATAACCACGGCATCTGGGCTGTAGCAGCTGTTGCCATGTGTGGTTTAGCCATCGATAAGCCTGAATATGTTGAAATGTCTATTCACGGTCTTAAAGGTGATGACATTGAAGGCGGTTATTTAGCGCAAATCAGTAAGTTGTTTGCTCCTTCTGGTTACTACATGGAAGGTCCTTACTATCATCGTTATGCCATTCGTCCACTATGTTTGTTTGCTGAGGCGATTCACCGTCACCGTCCTGAGCTAGATATCTTTAACTTTAACGGTCAAGTCATTGGTAAAACCGTTAAAGCAATGCTGGCAACAGCTTATCCAAATGGGGTATTCCCTGCATTAAATGATGCTTCACTGACCATGGATATTTGCGATGCGGGTGTGATTGTGGCGCTGAGCTTATACGCGAAACACTATGGTATTGATGATGACATCTTAGGCATGGCGCAGATTCAAGATACAGTGTGGGTTAATGCTTGTGGCCAAGCACTTTCAAGCGCTTTTGATAACAATGATGCTGCTTTAAACCCTTGCTGGGCCAGTGTTGAGCTAAACGAAGGCCCAAATGGTGATCGTGGCGCGCAGGCATTTTTACGTATGCAAAGTAATAAAGGCGATGTGAGCCAGTTAGTGATGAACTACGGTCAACACGGCATGGGCCATGGTCACTTTGATACCTTAGGAGTGAGCTTCTTTAACAATGGCCAAGAAGTATTACGTGAATACGGCTTTGGTCGCTGGGTTAACGTGGAGCCAAAATTTGGTGGTCGTTACTTAGATGAAAACAAATCTTATGCTCGCCAAACTATTGCCCATAATGCGGTAGCGGTAGATCAAAAGTGTCAAAACAACTTTGACGTTAAATTAGCTGATAGCCGCCACGGTGAACCACACTTCTTTAGCGGTGATGATAAAGAAATTCAAGGTGTGAGTGCATTTTGTCGTGACTTCTATGAAGGGGTTGATCAGCAACGTAGCTTGCTCATGATAAACGACGAGCGTTTAGCACAACCCATCTTGGTTGATTTATACCGTTTAACCAGTGAGGTGGCGCATCAATATGACTACGCACTGCATTACGATGGTCAAATCGTGCGGACAAACTTTGATTATCAAACTCACGCCGAGTTATCGACGCTAGGTGATGATTTTGGTTATCAACATCTTTGGAATGTTGGTCAAGGTAAAGCAAAAGACACCACTTTAGTGAGCTGGTTACAAGGTAGCAGCTATTACACTTGGCTTACGGCATCAAGCGAAGAAGACGAAGTTATCTTTACTCGCAGCGGCGCCAATGACCCATCATTTAACTTACGCAGCGAGCCAGGCTTAGTATTACGTCGCAATGCAAAAGACACGCTATTTGCCAACGTACTTGAGACTCATGGTTACTTTAATGAAGCCATTGAAGCCAGTACTGAAGCCCGCGGCCAAATTACCGAGGTTAAGGTTATTGGCACCAATGAGCAGGGATCGGTCATCGAAATTATCGCTAAAGATTACTCAATCATTGTGATGGTCAGTAACCAAGTTGGCGTGACTGACGAGAGCAAAACTAGCGTGACATTTAACAATCAAGATTTCCAATGGCAGGGTTACTTTGCTGTTGAAGTAAGAGGTTAATACCATGAGTTACCAACCATTATTAATGAGCTTTGAAGAAGCTGCCGAGTTACGTACTCATCTAAATACAGACAGCTTAATGGGCCGCTCTATTGCTACTGAAGTGGCAGCTCTAGAAGCTTATTTACCTGTCGGCATTGAAATTCCTGGCCACGGTGAAGCGGGCGGTTATGAGCATAACCGCCATAAGCAAAACTATATTCACCTGGATTTAGCAGGGCGTTTATTCTTGATCACTCAAGATAAGCGCTACCTTGATTACGCTAAAACCATGTTGGTTGAGTACGCTAAGGTGTATACCAGCTTTGAGCTGAACACTAGCCGTGACTCAAACCCACCGGGGCGTATTTTCCATCAGACACTGAATGAAAACATGTGGATGCTGTATGCATCTTGTGCTTATTCGTGTATTCGTCATGAGTTAACCACTGACGAACAACAGTTAATCGAAAACGACTTATTCCGTCCTATGATTGACTTGTTTGTTGATACTTATGCCCACGATTTTGACATCGTCCATAACCATGGCCTTTGGGCTGTGGCGGGTGTGGGTATTTGTGGTTACGCCATTAACGACCAAGCCAGTGTTGATAAAGCACTTTATGGCTTAGCGGGTGACAGCGTATCAGGTGGCTTTATTGCTCAGCTTACGCAACTGTTCTCGCCAGATGGTTACTATATGGAAGGTCCGTATTATCACCGTTTCTCGCTTAGACCGATTTACTTATTTGCTGAGACTATTCAACGTCGTCAGCCTGAAATCGATATCTATAACTTAAAAGATCAAGTGATTAAAACCACCACTTACGCCGTGATGTCTACCGCGTTCCCTAATGGTGTGTTGCCAGCGCTTAATGATTCATCTAAAACCATGGACATTAAAGACGAAGGGGTACTGATTGCCACTAGCGTGTGCTTTAAGCGTTACTCCCAAGATGACAACCTTAAATCAATGGCTGTGCATCAAGATAAGGTTTGGGTACATGGTTCAGGTGCCGCATTATCTGACGGTGTAGCAAACTCTGAAAAACTCGCCGGTTTTAACTGGGGTAGTTTACAACTCACTGACGGCCCACAAGGCGAGCGCGGCGGTATTTCAATTTTACGTCATCGTGATGTTAAAGCTGACGATAGCATGGCGCTACTATGGTACGGCCAACACGGCAGTGACCATAAATTGCATTCAGCATTAGATCACGGTCATTTTGATGGTTTACACCTCAGCCTGTTTAATCACGGTCAAGAAGTGACTCACGATTATGGCTTTGGCCGTTGGGTTAACGTTGAGCCAAAATTTGGCGGTCGTTATATTCCTGAAAACAAAAGCTACTGTAAGCAAACTGTTGCTCACAATACAGTTGTGGTTGATGAAACCAGTCAAAACCAAGGTGACACCGCCACTGCTGAAGCACGTTGGGGTGAACCGCACTTCTTTGTGGCAGGTGATAACAACATGCAAGCCATGAGTGCATTTGTACGTGGCTACTACCCAGGGGTTGATCAACAACGCACAGTAGTGATGTTCGAAGTTGCCGGCATTGCTAAGCCAATCGTATTGGATTTATTCCGCTTAACCAGTGACGAGCAGCATACCTATGATTATGTAATGCATCACAGCGGTCAAATTATCCGTACTGATTTTGAGTACCAAACGGCGTCTAAGCTTAAGCCTGTCGGTGAAAAATCAGGTTATCAGCACTTGTGGAACATTGCTTCAGGCAAGGTTGATCAGCAAGGCAGCTTGGTAAGCTGGTTAATGGGCAGCAGCTACTATTCAATGGTGAGCAGCGCAACCCAAGACAGTGAAGTCATTTTTGCCCGTACTGGCGCCAATGATCCTGATTTTAACTTACGCAGCGAGCCGGTAATGCTGTTACGTCAGCAAGGCAAGACGCATTTATTTGCTAACGTCTATGAAACCCATGGCTATTTCAATGAAGCGATTGAAGCGAGCACTGATGCTCGCGGTCAAGTGAGCAAGGTTGAAGTACTCACTCACACAGCTGATGCATCAGCTGTGAAACTGACGCTGGTGTCAGGCCAAGAGGTTAATGTGTTTGTATCAAACAAAGCTGATGTCAATGCAGACAGCCACACAAGCCTTGAAATTGCTGGTAAAACAGTAAGCTGGAAAGGTGAAGTGCATATTGGTTAATGGCCAATAAGGCTGCCTAATAAGCAGTCTTATTTATTACCAATCAAAAAAGCCCGAGCTAACCATGTTAGTCTCGGGCTTTTTGTCTTTAGCGGGCAGTATAAGCAGGCTTGGATAAACTATTTAGTAGACAGCTTAACCAAATTCACCGCTAACATAACCTTGAGTGCGGCTATCAACAGGATGTTGGAATAAGGTGGCGGTATCTGCATGTTCAACTAACTCGCCCATCCAGAAGAAGGCGGTTTTATCTGAAATCCGTTTTGCCTGATTCATTGAGTGAGTCACAATTACGATGGTGAACTTTTTACGTAGCTCGTCCATTAACTCTTCAATTTTATGGGTAGCTATCGGATCAAGCGCACTGGTTGGCTCGTCCATCAAAATCACTTCAGGTTGCATAGCAATAGCACGTGCAATACACAAACGTTGCTGCTGACCGCCTGATAAACCAAGTGCTGGACTATGAAGGCGTTCTTTCACTTCATCCCAAAGGGCTGCACCACGTAATGATTCTTCAACCATATCAGCAATGACTTGCTTGTCTTTTTCGCCTTGCGCTTTTAGGCCAAAGGCAACATTGTCATAAATACTCATTGGGAATGGGTTGGGTTTTTGAAATACCATCCCCACGCGCATCCGCAGTTGTTTTACATCAATGTCTGAATATATGTTTTCGCCTTCAAATAACACATCACCATCAATTTTTACCCCAGCCACTAAGTCGTTCATGCGGTTTAAGGTGCGCAATAAGGTTGATTTACCACAACCTGACGGGCCAATTAACGCCGTGACCTGTTTCGCAGGAATAGGCAATGAAATATTCTTCAGCGCTTGGTTTTCGCCGTAGAAAAGGTTGAGATTATTGACTTCAAGCTTGTTCATTTTAAATTGCCTTAATGTGAATGTTTATCAAATCGAGCTGCGATAATTTTGGTGGCTAGATTGAGTACTAGCACTAATACAATCAAGATGGTGGCAGTGGCATAGGCCTGATCCCACTCATGTTGAGTAAATAATTCTTGGGTGAGTTTATATAAATGCACGGTTAAGGTGCGGCCAGAATCTAATACTGATTCAGGAATTTGTGTCACCATGCCCGCGGTTAAAAATACCGGTGCCGACTCACCAATAACGCGGCCTGTACTCAAAATAATTGAGGTCACAATACCCGGTAATGCGTTAGGTAAAATGAGGCGCCAAATGGTATAAATCTTTGAACTGCCCAGTGCATAACCCCCTTCACGGTAGCTCATAGGTACCGCCATTAACGCTTCTTCAGTGGTACGAATAATTACAGGTAAAATCAGCATTGACAGTGTCAGTGCGCCAGCAAGGATAGAGAACCCAAGGCCGAGTACTGTCACAAAGAAGGTCATACCAAACAGACCGTAAACAATCGATGGTATACCGGCTAATGATTCAATACAAAAACGGATCACTTCAACCAATTTACTGCCAGGTTTGGCGTATTCGGTTAAGTAAATAGCAGTCATAATCCCCAGTGGCGCTGCGATACCCAGTGACAATCCAACCATATAAACGGTTGATACAATCATCGCCCAAATACCTGATGCTTCGCCAATGCGAGTGTAGCTACTGGTAATAAACTCCCAACTGACATGGCTTAAGCCGTTAGATAAAATGTGCCATACGACCCAAAGTAAAAATATGATGGTGAGCGCTGCAGATGCCCAAACGCCTGCCAGTGCAGCCTTGTCTTTAAGGACTCGGGATTGCTTGTTTGATACTTGAGTCATTATGCATGCCCTCTTTTACGGTTTAGATAAAGTAGTCCAGCATTTAAACAAACGATAAAGGCCAGTAATACAATGCCTGTAGCGTATAAAGCACTTGAGTGGATGCCGGTTGCATAAGACATTTCCATAGCGATGTTAGCCGTTAATGAACGTGCAGGTTCAAGTAGTGAGCCTGGCATAGCAGGAGCATTACCCATCACCATGATAATGGCCATGGTTTCACCAATGGCGCGGGCGACACCTAAAGCCACACCGGTATAAATTCCGCTTTTAGCTGCAGGAATTAACACATTAAAAATACTGTAAATGTGCGATGCCCCTAAGGCTAAAGCACCTTCTTTGTAAGTCGGGGTGAGTGCTCTTAACGATGTTTCTGAAATCGTAATAACGGTTGGCAAAATCATAATCGCCAACACGATAATCCCCGCTAATAGAGTGTTACCTGCAGGAATATTAAAAATGCTTTCAATAGCTGGCACGATAACAATCAAACCGAAAAAGCCATAAACCACCGACGGAATACCCGCTAATAGCTCAACAGCAGGTCTAACAATGTTGGCGAGCCACTTTGGGGCAATTTCCGCTAAGAAGACTGCGGTTAATATTGCGACTGGTACGCCAATCATTACCGCGCCCATGGTTGAAGCAAGCGAGGCGACAATCATGGCGGCGATACCGTAAAGCGCAGGTGGTAGCCATTCTTTACCAAAAATGAGGTTTAACACTCCCGCTTCTTTAAATGCGGGTAATCCTTCATAGAAAACGAACCAGCCAATAGTGATGACCGATACCACGCCGACCATGGCGCTGAGAAAAAATAACCCGTGAAAGAGTAGTTCTACCCAATCAATTTTCTTGGCAGGAGACAGTGACACCTTTGTCGTCATGTCTATTTTGCTAGCCGTTTCCATGTTACAACCTCTATATAAACAAAAAGCAGCATAAGAAGGTCTAGGCCTTCTTATGCCATGCATTCAATCAGTAATTACTGAACGCGGATGTAGCCTTCTTCTGCAACGATACCTTGACCGTCTGCAGACATAATAAATTCAATAAATGATTTTGCTGTTGCTGGTGCGTCTTCATTTATTAACGCAATGAAAGGGCGGGCAATTTGATAGTCGCCAGCGGCAATGTTGCTATCGGTAGCTGCAACACCATTGACCGATAAAGCATTAAGTGAGTCATCAACACTACCGAGCGAGATATAACCAATAGCGTATGGGTTGTTAGCAACGATGGTTTTAATCATGCCGTTACCGTTACCGACTTGAGCGGAAGGAGTAATAGCAGTTACTGTGTGGCCATTAACTTTACGTTGTAGCTGCATGATTTCTTCAAATGCGCCACGAGTACCTGAACCATTTTCGCGAGTAACAACAACGATTGGACGTGCTTCGCCGCCAACTTCGCTCCAGTTTTTGATTTCGCCACGGTAGATTTTAGAAATTTGTTCTTGAGTCAGGTCTTTAACTGGGTTTGCTTTATTTACTGCAGCAGCAATACCATCACGAGCGATAACGATTTCTTTTGTTTTTGGCGTTAATTCATTTGGTTTGATATTACGAGATGACATACCAATCATACTGGTGCCATCTTTAGCGGCGCGAATACCTGCTGATGAGCCGGTGCCCTGTACTTCAACATTTTTGTTTGTCGTATTTTGATAATTCTCTGCCAGCACTTCCATAACGTGGGCAACAGAGGTTGAACCAGACACTGTAACTGTACCAGCTTGAACAAGAGGTGCTGCCATTAAACCAACAGCTGTTAGTAAACCAATCACTTTTTTCATCACAAGTTCCACTTAATATAGGTAGTTCGTTTAATCCATTTGGATATCAACATTAGGGCGCTTCTCTTTTAAGGTTCGATTTGAAGCGAGTGCATTAAGACAGATCAATATGACAGTTAAGTTACAGTCAAAAGCGAGCAAATTAATTTGGATTAATTGTGGTTAGGTTATTGTTTTGTTGGTGTTAATTGGTTGTTACCGGTAACGGGTGGTCGAGTGAGGCATTTTGGAAGTTGGCTTTTAATTTCTTAAATTTGCAGGCTTTATGTGGATATAGTTGTAGTGGGTGCTTGGGTGCGTTCGGGGCTTGTCAGCTAGTTGTTTTGCTGTGTTAAGTTAATTGTGAATTAAGTTTATTTTAACCTTGTGTCGATATTTGGGTTTTTCTTTATGCAGTGGTTATTAACATTTGGGCTAATATGAAAGTTTTATGACAATCAATTAAGGCGCTAAAATAATATACAATTAGTAAGCTAAACCGCCGTTTGAGTGGGGTTAAGTCATCGCAATGTACACTGCAACATCGTCTTTTTACCTTTTCATTGCCAAGTTTACGAGCAACTAAGATATGCACACCGCATGCAACGCCCACTCTTACAGCAGAGTGCATCGACATTATTCACACTATATAAGGTAAATGTATGACAACAGAAATGGTCATGATTGGCATCTCAGTACTCATTGTTATTGGCATTTTATTGCACCATCCATCTCGCACCTTAGGCATACCTTCGTTGCTGATATTTATGGGGGTCGGTTTATCCTTGGGTAATGGTGAGTTTAATTTCGTGTATGACAATCTCGACCAAACTGCATGGATAGGGGGGTTGGCACTTAATGTGATTGTATTTGTCGGTGGCTTAAATACCTCCACCGATAAAATTAAAGTGGCCTATAAAGAAGGCGGAGTATTAGCGTCATTTGGGGTGATATTTACCACGCTCATCTTTGCGGCAATTCTTTATGGACTGCTGGATTTTAATCTAATCACCTGCTTGTTATTTGCCGCTATCGTATCTTCAACTGATGCGGCGGCAGTATTTTCAATTTTAGAGTCTAAAAAGCTTAAGTTAAAAGAGCAAACCGATACTGTGCTGGAGTTCGAGTCAGCCACCAATGACCCTGTGGCAATGCTAATGGTGATTGTATTAACCGATATGACACTGGCTTCTCATCAAGCGGTTGCTATTTCAACCTTATCACTGCACCTAGCGAGCCAGATTTTGGTTGCCATTGTGGTGGGCTTCTTAATTGGTAAATTAGCAGTATTACTGCTTAATCGAATTAGTTTGGCTGAATTCGGGCTTATTCCGGTATTTGTGTTAGCGAGCTTTATTATTGCTACTTATAGCGCCGAGATGCTTGGCGGTAATATTTTACTGGCGTCTTATATTGCTGGTGTGGTGATAGGTAATGGCATTAAGCGCGGCCAACTGGTTAATTTACACTTTTTTAATAGTTTATCTTGGTTGGCGCAGGCGTTGATGTTTATCGTGCTCGGACTGCAGATATTCCCGCAGACATTAATGAACGTCTTTTGGATTTCTATTATTCCGGGGCTATTACTTATCTTGGTCGCGAGACCGTTAGCGGTGCAGTTATGTTACTTGCCGTTTGTGAAGGCCAGCTGGAAAAAGCGTTTATTTATTTCAATGATAGGCCTAAAAGGGGCAACTCCGATTGTGTTTGCCTTAATACCTGCAGCGGCAGGCGTACCAGGTGCGATAGAAATCGTCCACATGGTGTTCTTTTTTGTATTGATGTCTGTGTTTATTCAGGGCGGCGCTATTGCACCCTTGGCCAATAAACTTGGGTTAGAGCAAAAAGAGCAGCATAAAGCAGAGTGATCGATCAGATCATTTGATATTGTAATTGGCTAAGCCATTATAAATGGGGGTTAAGCTGCGCTGAGTTGTTGCAAGGTATCTTCAGCTTTAGCTTGCTCAATGCGTTTCCAGACTTTCTCATGAAAATAGAATACTACGGTATTTACAGCAGGTTCTAATAGTGCGATAGCGCCGCCGATAACAATACTGCCTGTTAATAGATAAGTGACAGTAAAAGCGACACAGAAATGTAAGATGGCGAAAGTGATTGTTTTTTTCATGATAAATGACCTGTTTTATTAACTTGATGCAAATGATAATTGTTATCATCTAGGTTGTAAAGGTCAGTTTATCGATAGGCGTTATTTGATTTTTCAATTAAGCCGACCGAGAAATGGTCGGCTTAATTAGCTGTTATTACTATGAGTGACTGACACCTTCTAAGTTAACGATAGTAAGCAACAGTAAGCAACAGCAAGTATTAGTAATGCCAAGGGAACTTAGAAAAGTCTTGGTCGCGCTTTTCTAAAAATGCATCACGGCCTTCTTGCGCTTCGTCTGTGCCATAAGCTAAACGAGTGGCTTCACCAGCAAATAATTGCTGCCCAACCAAACCATCATCTGGCAAGTTAAAGCCATATTTGAGCATACGCATCGCGGTTGGGGATTTACTGTTGATTTCTTTCGCCCAGCTTAATGCTTCAGTTTCAAGTTCAGCATGGGGGATAGAGCGGTTAACCATGCCCATATCAAACGCTTCATCAGCGGTATAATTAAAGCCAAGGAAGAAAATCTCACGAGCACGTTTTTGGCCGATCATTTTCGCTAAATAAGCACTACCATAGCCTGAGTCAAAACTGCCTACATCAGGATCCGTTTGCTTAAATACCGCATGTTCTTTAGAAGCTAAGGTGAGGTCGCACACAACATGTAAGCTATGGCCGCCGCCAACAGCCCAGCCAGGTACTACAGCAATAACCACTTTAGGCATAAAGCGGATAAGGCGTTGTACTTCTAATATGTGCAAGCGGCCCATGCGTGCCACATCAGGTTTACCTTCTTCTGCGCCTTCATATTTATAGCCATCTTTACCTCGGATACGCTGATCGCCACCGGCGCAAAAAGAGTGCTGACCTTTTGCTGATGGGCCGTTACCTGTAATTAATACACAGCCGACATCAGACCATTGGCGGGCATGATCTAACGCAGTGTAGAGTTCATCAACGGTTTTTGGGCGGAATGAATTAAGACAGTCGGGGCGGTTAATCGCGATACGCACCGTACCTTGATCTTTTGAGCGATGATAAGTGATGTCTTCAAAATCGAAGTCAGTTACAGTGTCCCAAAGTGTTGGGTCGAATATGTCGGAAACCTGCTGAGTCATTTTTTGCTAGCCTTTTTCAATAGATTATCCAAAGGCTAGGCTGAAATAATTCTCAGGTCAATTGACATAGGGCAGGAAAGCCAAAAATTATATTTTATCGCAGATAAATTGCAGGTTTTGTTTACTAATAGCAGGATGTGTCAGCCCAAAACCGCAATACTCATCTTTAAATGCACTCACAGACTCATTGTCAGTAAACACGCTTTTCAGTTCAGTGAGTTCTTTAGCTGTCAGTCTTTCAATCACCTCACTGGGAATGGTGGGGATGATATCTTCCTTTCTGGTGATCTTAGTGCCCGTCATTGATTTTAGTTTTTTTTCTGTATCGTTGAATACCGACTCAACTGCAGCAATAGGTTCATCTAATTTGTCGGTTTCGGTGGCAAAGTAGTAAATAACGCCGCCAATCAGTGCTATAAGGATCCAGCCTCTCATCTTTTAGTCCAATTAAAGTGAATAAGTTTAAACAATGCGAGTATAATACACTCAATTAACACTCTATAAACGAGTGCGTAGCAGTTACAGGCTATTTTTATCTAAATTAATAACGTTTTCTGTAACCTAAACAGAATTTGCCCCTTTTTTGAGTAGTAAGGCATCAAGATGACACAAGAATCTCAAACTAAAGATTACGCTAAGCAAACCCGGATCAAGATTCATCAACCCGACGCCAGTAAAGCGGATCGCTTTAATCCGAGTAACAGTATCTATGTCCGTGCTGTCACAGGACTGTGGACCACGGTAAGACGCCGTATTGGCTGGGCGACTTTATCTTTCTTTCTTATCCTGCCTTGGTTGCCTTGGGGTGATAGACAAGCCGTGTGGTTTAATTTGGGTGAACAGAAGTTCCACATCTTTAATCTCACTATTTGGCCGCAAGATTTAACCCTATTGGCAGCACTCTTTACTATTGCCGCATTTGGACTGTTTTTTGTTACCACCTATCTCGGGCGAGTTTGGTGTGGCTACACTTGTCCGCAAACCGTGTGGACATTTATCTTTATCTGGTTAGAAGAGAAGTTTGAAGGTGCGCGAAATAAACGTATCAAGCTAGATCAGATGCCCTGGAGCTTTAATAAGCTATGGCGTAAAACCGCCAAACACACTTCTTGGTTACTCATATCATTACTTACAGCGATGACCTTTGTGTCGTACTTTGTGCCAAGCCGTGAAGTCTATATTGATGTATTTACCCTTAATGCCGATATTGGCATTTATTTCTGGGTAGTATTTTTTACCTTAGCAACCTACGGTAATGCTGGCTGGATGCGTGAGATCATGTGTATTCATATGTGCCCTTATGCGCGCTTCCAAGCAGCCATGTTTGATAAGAACACTTATATAGTCGGTTATGACGCAAAACGTGGTGAAACCCGTGGCCCACGTTCACGCAAAGCAGACCCTAAAGAAATGGGCTTAGGTGATTGTATTGACTGTGACCTATGTGTCCAAGTTTGCCCTACCGGTATTGATATTCGTAATGGGCTGCAATATGAGTGTATTAACTGCGGCGCCTGTATTGATGCCTGCGATACCACAATGGAGCGAATGGGTTATGACAAGGGACTTATCAGCTACACCACCGAAAATAAATTAGAAAACGTTAAAGAAAGCATCATAAGACCGAAATTGGTGGGTTATGGTGTGGCGTTAACAGTCATGATCTTAGTGTTTATCTATGCCAGCGCCACAATTGCCCCTGTGCGAATGGATGTTATCCGAGACCGAAATGCTTTATATAGAATAACCAACGATGGCTTAGTGCAGAACACCTATACCTTAAAGCTACTTAATAAAACTGAGCAAGCACAGCAATATGCACTTTCGATGGATGGTATTGAAGGATATGAATGGAGCGGTCCACAAACCGTATCAGTGCAAGCGGGTGAAGTGCTCACCTTACCTATTAGTATTGCTGTCGATCCAGGGGTGTTAGAGCGAACCGTGACTAAAATTAACTTAATCGTAGCCGCGACCATTGATGATAAGGCCGTTGTCATCAAACAAGAATCAAGATTCTTTGGTGAGTAAAGCCTGATATAGCGCCTTAAAAGGGACGGTTAGTCCCTTTTTTGTGCGTTTCGTTTGAAATAGCAACGAACAAGCCATTTTCTATCGTTTTCTTCATAAAAGCCCTTGCGCTAAATCTTAACTTGCCTATAATGCGCATCCACTGACACGGCGACAGGCCAATAGCCTCAAGGTGTTAGCGTTAATTAAGCTGCTTTTAAAGCGTCATAATT
>NZ_MCTV01000012.1:0-193 GCF_002874545.1 Shewanella sp. 10N.286.52.C2 | reverse complement strand
TCATAATTAACCGGTTGAAAAGCATTTTAAATTAACGTTAAAAATGACTTGACGCCAACAACGGGAAGTGTAGAATACGCATCCCTAAGCCAACGACCTAGCGTCAAATGGCTGCTGATATGAAAGATTATTTCTTACATAATTAGCAACGCTCTTTAACAAATCAAACAAGAAATCTGTGTGGACACTCACA
>NZ_MCTV01000011.1:0-20866 GCF_002874545.1 Shewanella sp. 10N.286.52.C2 | reverse complement strand
CTCTCAGAAAGCCCCTCAAATGCCAGAAACAAAAAAAACCGTTGATAATCAACGGCTTTTCTCGTATTTAATATGGCGGAGAGATAGGGATTTGAACGCAAGGCTTCCTATTATATATAAAATGATGTGTTCAGCCGTGCCTGCTGTGGAGAACTTAGCTCAACCTGCTACGCTGGAAGCAATGGACGCTGTTAAAAAGTTCCAATTGAAATTTTATGTTGTTGACAGTATTCAATATTAGTTCACCTCAATTACATTGCAGTTGAAAGCTGTGAAAAAGCACAGTCTTTCTTCCTTAAAAAGAAACTTGTGATCTATTACTCATACCTAATTTGAGTTAATCACTATATTAAATATCCATTCAATCAAAAAAATTTAATGATATTGAAAAAGTGGTTACTCTCCCCCACTTTTGCCCTAACAAGTTCTCAGTAACATTATGCAAACCATAAATAGTAATCTTAAAATACTCTATCACTAACCCCACAAGATTAAAGAGAAAAAACAAGTTATGAGTAACTTAGACATAAAAAAAAACAATATATTTAATGAAGTTCTTGCAGCCATTAGTTTTCTAACACGCTTTCCTTTTACAAATCACATGATGTTTCATGAAAAGACTGTGGCGGCTGCTAGTCGTTGGTTTTCATTGGTTGGTCTTTTTATAGGTTTTTTTGGCGCAGCTGTATACTTTGCACTTAGCTTAGTAGTTCCTCATTCCCTTGCGTGCGTTGTGACTTTGGTAATACTCATCCTTGCAACCGGTGCCTTTCATGAAGATGGCTTGGCCGATCTCGCTGATGGCTTTGGTGGAGGTTGGGATAAAAGCAGAAAGTTAGCAATAATGAAAGATAGCCAGATTGGCACCTATGGGGTACTTGCATTAATATCAACCTTTGCAATAAAACTGAGTAGCCTGCAGCTACTCAGTATGCAGCAAGTCATGCTCGCATTAATAACTGCACATGGTGCTAGCAGAGCTATCTCTGGCATGGTGCCATTCTTTCTTGAATATGCACGTATAGGGGAAAACAAAACACCACAAAAATCAAATACTATCAACTACAACACATTATTGATACTAACTGCATGTGGTTTCCCTGGATTGCTTTTACTGCCAAGCAGCTTAACTTTATTATTACTAGCAACTTGGTTGATAGCTTTTGTTTTATTACTCAAGTTAATGAAAAAACAAATAAATGGATATACAGGTGACACCCTTGGCGCAACGCAGCAAGTAATAGAGTTATTAACTTATATTTGCTTTGTTATTTGGACATATTAGTATATTAATACTTATTGAAACTAGTGATTACAAATCAAAACCAGACAGGATTAGTGCACTTAACATGTTAAAGTAAAAAATATTAAGGTGATGGAAAACCCTTTAGTTTAAAAGTGATAAAACTTAATATTTTTATTTCAGCCAGTTGCTGATTAATTTATAGAGAGTCTTTATTTAAAAAATAAAAACACGTTCCTCAGCAGCTAACTTTCCTATCTAGTTTAAAAGTCTCACTGCTAACATTTGCATTATAGCAATCACACTTAAGCGTAAACAACCTATAATGTATAAAATTACACATAGGTTCCGTGATGAAAATTTAGCCTCAAAAAAAATGAGGTTAGATGCCTCTAACCTCATAATGCAGGGTTACCAAGTAAGAGTGATGAAGTTATTACTCAGTTTTACCATATACTTTGGGTGGAAGTATATATTAAAAAATATCAAAAAAGCCACAATATAAAAATATGACTTCAAATAACATTTAACTTGCAGAAAAAACGATATCAAAATAAGAATAAACCAAACAATTATGGTTACATTCAAATGTTGTGAATATTGTTTTAAACATCTCTATTACGATATGCGTAAAACAACTCTCACAACAAATAATAGCAATACTTATTAATTTTTAATATGTTACTTTTAACAGTAATTTAAACATATTATAAAATTAATTTTCAACCTAAATCTTATTACAAGTAAAAATAGCTCATATTTAAAGCAAGAAAAACCGCCCCATAAAGTCTCACCACAAAAGTACTGTTAAAAGTCACACACTTTAGTCCATATAAATAAACCTGTGACCATTTTCACATTCCAACTACCAATAATTGATTATATTCCACCACATCATCGATGGGTAAAGTAACAGTTCACAACAATGAGTTGTGCGAACAAGCTTTATCACTATCAATACAATTAGGGTGTTATTTTTGGGAATGTGGTGAGACCCCACAGCTGTACCTGCAACTGTAAACAGAGCGAAATACTTTTTACCACTGACTTTATATCGGGAAGGTGTATTTCTAGATGCTGTGAGCCAGGAGACCGACCTAATTGTTCGATGTACTCAAGCGGGTTTCTTGAGACATAGAAAGATTGGATTTTTTCTATTCGCTACTAGTTACTCAATTATTAACAAGCAGCGCATCTCCCGCTATTTTAAACTCAGCATAACAAGGCAACAATAATGAGTTTTAAACTGCGTTTATCAGCTATCACATTAGCTATTTTTCAAACTTACAGTGTAAATGCTGCAGCACCTGCAGTCCCAGTGCATGAAACAATCGTGGTCACTGGAACACGTTTTGAGAGCACACCAGACTCACAACTTACGGTAATTAATACCATTGAACGTGAAGAAATTGATGTGCTTAATCCCAAATCAGTAGTTGATGTTCTAGAAGCATTACCAGGTTTAAGTGTGACTCGAAATGGTGGGGCTGGACAAACGGCTTCAGTGAGTATACGAGGCACCAGCTCAGGGCATTCATTGGTGCTTATTGATGGTTTAAGGGTTGGATCTGCCCCCCTAAACGCTGTCAATTTTGGCTCCCTTTCTCCACAAAATATTGAGCGGATAGAAGTCATAAAAGGCCCTAGAGCTTCTATTTGGGGCAGTGATGCTATTGGCGGTGTAATACAAATATTTACTCGCCAACTTAATGGTGGTGAATGGTTTGCCAGTACCGAGTTAGGTAGTAATAACTATCTACGAGGCACTGTAGGTGCGGGAGTTGCACATGGTGATGGTCAAAGTACTATCACAGTAAACAGTGAACGTTCAGATGGATATAATATCCATAATGGCGCACCAGAAGAAGCTGATGATGATGGCTATGACCGCATAGGATTAACTGTAGCGGGTTTGCAAAATATCTCGGACCAATGGGATATTAACTGGAGTCTACAATATGACACTGGTAATAGCGAACACGATGATATTTACGCCAGTGGCGGCACTGACCAAGCTGATTTTGACAATTATATGTGGAATGTTGGCACCCAATATCAGGGCGAGCAACTCACGAGTAAATTAAATATTGGTCAATCTCAAGAATCAAATGTCAATTTTCGCGGTGATAACCCGGATGTCGCGAGACAAAAATACGAAACAACTCGCGATCAAATAAATTGGACAAACCAATTTAAAGCATCTAATGAACTGACTGTTATCGGCGGAGTGGATTGGTATAACGAGTCCGTAAATGGGGATTATGCTGTCAATGAACGAGAAGTTTGGGGAATTTATGCGCTGGCTCAATACCAATGGCATAACGTTCTATTTGAAGGGGCTGTTCGATATGATGACGTTGAAAATATCGACAATGAAACTTCTTATAATTTAAGTGCAGCCTATAACTTTTCTGATCAATGGCGCTTAACGGCAAGCACAGGCACAGGCTTTAAAGCACCTACTTTTAATGACTTATACTGGCCTGGAACAGGAAACCCAGATTTATCCTCCGAAACCTCTGAAAGCTATGAATTAACCCTTAATTATAGGGGCTCTGCTATTCAAGGTTATATCAGTTTATTCCAAAACGATATTAATAACCTCATTGCTTGGGCACCGATTGATGAAGATGGTTACATATGGAAACCTGCCAACATCAATGAAGCCAAGATAAAAGGCTTAGAGTTATCGTTAAATACCAAGCTGTGGCAATTAGACCACCGGATTTCGTACACCTATTTAGATGCCAAAGACACTAAAAATGATGAAGAACTTGTTGGCCGTAGTGAGCACGAGTTTGATTATAGTGTGGGCTATCAATGGGAACACTTTGACCTACTCGTAAGCTATCACTATCAAGGCAAACGCTATTCAGGTTACGGCCAACACCTTGATGCTTACCATAGGGTCGATGTCAGCATGGGATATTGGTTTAACGACAAATGGCAACTACGTGTGAAAACCAACAACATACTTGATGATGACTATATGACCGTCAGCAACTACAACAATCCAGGGATGGAATATTTTGTGAGCTTGAGTTACCAAGCTTTCTAATTATGTCCTAACTAAGACTTAGGCGTCAGCGCTATTGACGCCTAAGTGGAATACTAATGACAGTAAATAACCACACAATAGAACACCTATCAGTTAATAACTTAAGTTGGAGTTGCGCTGATAAAAATGTATTGCAACAACTGAACTTCAAGGTAAATAAAGGAGAGACTATTGGTATTTTAGGCCCTAATGGTGTTGGTAAATCCACATTACTGCGCTGTATTTATAAATACCTAAAGCCATCAACTGGCGAAATCTATCTTGACGGGGTCAATATTAATGACATCTCTCGTCGTCAATTTTCAGCAAAAGTTGCTGTCGTGCTGCAACACCCTCCATCAGGGTTTTCTGTCACCTGCCGCCAATTACTGGCAACGGGCTTAGTTAGCCAGCATAAATGGTGGCAAGCTATTGACTATAAAAAAGAGCAACGGATCATTGATGAAGTGCTTGAGCAAGTTAACTTGTCAGATAAAGGCGAGCATATTTTCGAGCACTTATCTGGTGGAGAAAAACAACGCTTACTGATTGGCAGAGCCCTATTACAAAAGCCAGAAATTTTATTGCTTGATGAGCCTACCAATCACCTTGATATCCGTTACCAACTCGAAGTACTCACATTAATTAAATCGTTAAATATTACTGTTATCGCCACAATTCATGACCTTAATTTAGCCAGCGCCTTTTGCGATCAAATGCTATTTCTCAAAGAAGGTCGTTTAGTCAAAAATGGCCCGCCTTCAGCAGTGATGTCTGAAGATAATATTCGCCATATCTATGGCGTAAATGCCCATATTGATCGTCATCCAACTAATGAGAACCCTCGGATCACATACCATTATTCTGAGGCTTTATATGCGGCTGTTTAATGCAAAAAAATTGCTATTTATTCTTACTCCGTTAGTGCTCATTAGTCCAGTATTTGCCATTGTTATTGGTACCGCAAATATTGAGTTTAATGATGTTATAGGCGCGATTCTTCGGGCCGCTGACATATCAGAGGCTGCAACAGGTTCTTTAGCTATTTCTGACCGTATTATTATTGAGTTACGTATGCCAAGGGCAATTATGGCGATGCTCTGCGGCGCAGGACTAGCCATATCAGGCTCGGTATTACAATGTGTCACTCGTAATCCACTTGCCGACCCATACCTGTTTGGTATTAGTTCAGGGGCAGCATTAGGCGCTATTTTGGCGTTAACTGGCGGAATAATGTTTCTACCATTGGCTGTTTGCGCCTTTTTAGGTTCATTAATTGCAGTAGCAGTCGTCATGGTCATGTCCCGTGATGGGCAAGTTGAAACCCTTGTATTGTCTGGGGTTGCAATCTCATTTTTGCTCTCATCTATCGCCAACCTCATTCTTTATTTTAGCGATCAACAAGCCATACAAGCTGTTTTGTTTTGGTCTTTAGGCAGCTTTGCTAATGCTACTTGGTCCACCTTATTGTACCCCAGCATCATTGTAGTGCTTGGTAGCATTATTGTTTTCCAATTTCAGCGACCTTTGCATGCATTAATGGCAGGCAATGAAAGCGCCCACACCCAAGGGGTGGCAGTACTGCCATTACGGTTAGGCATGCTAATGCTAACCGCATTAATTACCTCATCTTTGGTGGCAACTTGTGGAGGAATAGGCTTTGTTGGCTTGATGGTGCCTCACATTTCAAGAATGTTAGTCGGTGCAGCTCACCCAGCTAGCCTCATTATTACCGCCATGATGGGCGCCATTTTAATGGTCTCTGTCGATATTCTTTCGCGGGTAATTTTACCTAGCCAAGAGCTCCCTGTTGGCGTTATGACCGCCATGATGGGGAGTGCTTTCTTTATTTTTCTTCTTATTAAACGCCAAAAAGGTCGTACTAGATGAAGCAGTTAATTATTGGTGGAGCCCGTTCTGGCAAAAGTAAAATGGCGCAAAACTATGCCTCCCAATGGCAAAGCAATACGCAAGGTGAAGTCATTGTTATTGTTACAGCGCAAAATAAGGATGGTGCGATGGCAAAGCGCATCGCTCATCATCAGGCTAACCGTCCGCCCCATTGGCAAACGGTTGAATCCCATTTAGCACTAGCTAGCACCCTACAGCGCCACAGCCAAGCGGACAACCTCATAATGGTTGATTGCTTAACCCTATGGTTATCTAATGTTTTACTACACGATGCTGAGCAATCTACGAATCAATACCCTGTAATGAAGCGTCAACTCATCGATACCATAAAAGCGCTTTCTGGAGAAATAGTACTTATTGGTAATGAAGTTGGTCAAGGTGTTGTCCCTATGGGGGCATTGTGTCGAGAATTTGTCGACCAATCAGGTTGGTTACACCAATCAATCGCTGAGTGTGTCGATAAGGTCACAGTATCAATTGCAGGCCTACCTATGGTTATTAAGGAAAGGGCTTAATTATGTCTATTTTCGTTAAACCCATAAGCTTAATTGTCGCGGGATTTCTTGTCTGCTTGACTACTTCATATGCCCACAGCGCACAGCAAAGATTCGTTGTGCTATCACCCCATGCGGTAGAAATGATGTTCAGTATTGACGCAGGCGATAGAATTATTGGCACAGTGGAATATGCCGACTACCCTGCTGCTGCAAATGATATAAAACGTATTGGTCGCTACGACTTTGTTAATTACGAAGCCCTAATGATGCTTAATCCCGACGCCATCATAGTCAACAGTGAAAGCACGTCATCGGGAATGCTTAGCCGCATTAAAAGCCTCGGGTTTACTGTTATTGATACCAGTGTCACAGAGCTTGCTGATATACCGAAAAGGTTAATTGAATTAGGTCAACTAACCGGACAACAACAGCTTGCCCAGCAACAAGCTGCGCAATTCAGTCAGCAGCTAAACGAGATTCGTCAACAATATCAGCATCAAGATCCCATCAGCATTTTTTATCAGGTGTGGCCTCACCCTTTAACGACAACCTCCAGTTCATGGATGGATGAGATTTTTGCAGGATGCGGAGGGGTAAACATATTTGAAAATGCCCACTCAGATTACCCTCAGGTCAACATGGAACAAGTCGTTTCATTAATGCCTGAAATGATCTTTAAACCTATTTATCACGGCAACAGTAATCAAGAGTTAATCCGCTGGGAAACTTGGAGTGAGCTACCCGCAGTAAAGCATGGACAAGTGATCGCCTTAGAAGGTGATCTCATTCACCGTACAGGCCCCCGTGTACTTCAAGGAATGATAAACATTTGCCAGAAAATCGACTTAGCACGTCATCAAAGAGCGGCAACATTATGATTAGTTTTTATTTAGGTGGTGCTCGCAGTGGCAAGTCGTCCCTTGCAGAGTTAGAAGTCAGCCAAACTCGATTACCCGTGCTCTATATCGCTACCTCTCGCCCGAGTGCATCTATGCAAGAGCGGATCCGCTTACATAAACAACAGCGCCCTGACAGTTGGCAAACTCTCGAAGTGCCAGTAGATTTAGTCACTAGCTTAATTAAACACGACAAGCCAGAGCAAACCATCATAATTGATTGTTTAACCCTGTGGTTAACCAACCAACTGTTGGCACAACATTGCCTAAAACAAGCTATCGAGGAGCTTGCGAAAACACTGGCCAATATGCAATCGCATTGCGTTCTGGTTAGCACTGAATGTGGCCAAAGCTTGATTCCAGAAGATAAAATGAGCCAACTGTTCGTTAATGCCAGTGGCGAAATGCACCAAATCATCGCCGAAATCGCTGACAAGGTGACTTTCTGCCAAAGCAAAATTGCTAACACGTTAAAAATGCCAAAAGAACTCAGTTATGAATAACACTAAGTTCACTTTATTACGCCATGGTCAGCCGCAACTCAGCGACTGCTTACTGGGTCGCACCAATGCACCATTAACCGCCCTTGGCTGGCAACAACTACGTCAAAGTAGTATAGGTTTAGGCTTTGATAGAATTATTAGTTCACCATTAGAGCGCTGTAGCGCATTTGCCCAGCAACTCGCTCACGAAAGCGCCGTACCAATAACTATCTGTGCTGACTGGCAAGAAATGGACTTCGGTTTATGGGACGGTCTGCCGCTTAAACAGCTGTGGGCGGCTACTGATATTGACTACCCTAAATTTTGGCAAAACCCCTTTTTAAGCCAGCCTCCTCAAGGTGAATCAAGCATTCAATTAATGCAACGAGTAGTAAAGCAAATTCAGTTACTCAGTCGACAATATCAAGGCCAACACTTATTAATTGTGACTCATTCAGGGGTTATTCGCATCATTATGCATTGGCTATTATGTCATTCAAATTCGATAGACAAGTTCTCTGAAGCGTTTCTATCCTCTCATAGCCACAGCCATCAATATTGCAATGCCCACCTTAGCAATCTTATGGTTTCCTACGCAGCTCGACTACAAATCAATACCTTTATTGATGATGACAAGGTGCTATGGCCGCAATTGACAGGACTGCATAACTACCACGCTGACACTCAGCCAAAGGAAGCCTAAAATGAAAACTATCTGTTTTAACATTTTGAACTGCGCAGCAACTCAATTGCCGAGCTTACATCAACTTTCTGATGCTGGGGCAGGTTCCGATTTAATGCATTTCACCCCAACCAGAGACAGTGAAATTATCGCCAATGGGCAAGCCAACACGGTATTACCTCTGAAAAAGTTGCAGTCCAAAGAGGCTGATAAATATGATGGGCTGTTAAGTAATGGTGGTATTAGTCCGGCAGTATTATCTCGAGGGCTACTAAAGTTATTAGCCAGCAATGGTTATAACATTGAATTTCATAGCTATAACTTTAATGTCAGTCAGCCGCACACCATGCAAGAAGATTGGCTAGTACAATCACACCATGGTGGCAGAAATATTGATAGCACTGAGTTAATTGAAACGACATTAATTCCCTCGTTAGTGGATCAAGCCCAAAGAGGCTGCATCAGTATTTTGTCTGAGTGCGGAGTTGGCGGCACCACCTTTTCTACCCTGTGGTTACGCTTACTTACTGGTATGGATTTGTCTCCCGCGGGAAGCACTATCGACCCTAAAAAATTAGCTATAAAGCAGCAACTACTCAATGAGCTTGAATGCCAATATCGTGTTGATGGCGAAAATTTTGATGAAACGCGCTTATTAGCTAACCCACGGTTTCACGATCCAATTCAACTGGCCGTCAGCCAACTAATTAAACAGTGGCCAACACAGCTACCAATGCCAACTTTTGCTGGTGGCATGATGTTCGTAGCGCCGCTATTGGCGGCAAGAAAAACCAACTCTCTAGCCATCCCTGTGCTAATCCACACCACTCGGTGGGTACTTAATGGCGATGGCAAACAAGTATTATCCCATCTTGGGGACAAAGATGTCATCACCACCCACACAACCAATTTTTCACGCTCTGATATGAGCTGCCTTCAGTGCTATGAGCAAGGGCTAGTAGTAGAGGGCTGCGGCTTAGGTGGCCTGCTGGTTTTAGCTGAGACATTAGGGATAAACGAACCTGCGATAATTAAGGCGCTTGAACTGGCCGTAAATGAATACCAGCGACCATTTCTTGAAAACGAATCGGTGGCCTAATGTGGGAAATAGGATTTGAGTCATAACTTGTGATAACAGGCTAGCAAACGCTATCAATATACCAGAATAAAGTATCAGGAATAATAATGAGCTATAACCCTAAAAAACAAGCACAACACAAAGAGCATGTTGACCAGGCCATCGAAAAAGCCCAAGAAGAGCGTGGTCAAGTATTAGTGATAACAGGTAATGGTAAAGGTAAAACCACTGGTGGATTTGGCACCTTATTTAGAGCCCTAGGCCACCAACAAAAAGTCGCGGCAGTGCAGTTTGTTAAAGGCGATCTTGAATGCGGTGAGCGTAACTTACTTGAACAACTCAATGTACCAGTTCATACCATGAATACAGGATTTAGCTGGAATAGTGAAGATAAAGAAGTTGATAAGCAAGCAGCACAAATTGCATGGCAAGCAGCAAAATCATTCATTACCGATCCTAGCTTAGATTTGGTGCTATTAGACGAACTCACTTACATGATCACTTGGGGCTTTATTGAACTGGACGACATCATTACCACACTGAAACAAAGACCAACTGAAATGTCAGTGGTTATCACTGGTCGAGCAGCCCATCGTGAGCTCAAAGAGTACGCTGATACTGTCAGTGAAGTAAGACCTGAAAAACATGCGTTCCATCAAGGCTTAAAAGCGCGTCAAGGGCTGGACTGGTAATTAAAAGGTACGCAAATTGCGGGCGACTTTAATAGCGATATTTCCCGAAGTGCTCAGCTTATTTATCAATTCAATTTTTGACGCTTAAAAACAAGCCCAAAATAATTTTTTAATGGAACAACTCCCATGAGCGGATTCAAATTAATGGTGCAAGGCACTACCAGCGACGCTGGTAAAAGCTTGATGGTTGCAGGGCTTTGTCGAGTTCTGGCACGTAAAGGAATTAAAGTCGCCCCTTTCAAACCACAAAATATGGCACTTAACAGCGCAGTCACGCCAGACGGCGGCGAAATAGGTCGCGCACAAGCTGTGCAGGCACAAGCGTGTAACCTTCCGTTAAGCGTACACATGAATCCAGTACTGCTAAAACCCAATACCGATACAGGTGCACAGGTGATCATTCGTGGTAAAGCAATTGAAGATATGAATGCCGTCAATTACCACAACTTTAAACCGCAGCTGCTAGAGATAGTGCTGGAAAGTTTTGAAACCCTGGGACAAGGTATGCAGGCTAGACTGGTTGAAGGCGCTGGCAGTCCTGCTGAAGTGAATCTGCGTGAGCAAGACATAGCCAATATGGGCTTTGCCGTTGCGGCCCAAACCCCTGTTGTTATTGTGGCAGATATTGATCGAGGCGGCGTCTTTGCTCATTTATATGGGACTTTTGATCTGCTCTCTGCTGAAGAGAAATTACTGGTTAAGGGTTTTATTATCAATCGCTTCAGAGGCGATATCACCTTATTAGAAAGTGGGCTTACTTGGTTGACGGAGAAAACTGGCGTGCCGGTAATCGGTGTTGTCCCATATTTACACGGACTCTACCTTGAAGCGGAAGATGCTATCAACCAACAGCAACTCGATGACGATAGCCATTTTAAAGTTGTCGTGCCGGGTTTGCCACGCATAAGTAATCATACGGATTTTGATGCCCTCAGGCTTCACCCGGGTGTCGACCTTTGCTTTGTTAAACCTGGCGATAAACTACCAAATGCCGACTTAATTATCTTGCCCGGTTCTAAGAGCGTGCGCGGCGATTTGAAAGCATTGCGAGATCGTGGTTGGGACAAGCAAATCGCCCGTCATTTACGATTTGGCGGCAAGTTAATTGGCATTTGCGGCGGCTATCAAATGCTCGGCCACAGCATTGATGACCCCCATGGTATCGAAGGTCAAGCTGGCAGCAGCGAAGGACTTGGATACCTTAACATCACTACCACCCTTGAGAAAACGAAAACCCTTAAACAGATCCATGGCGAACTCCAGCTTAATGGCAACACTCATCCAGTGAAAGGCTATGAGATCCATGCAGGAGTCAGTAATGTACAGGAGACTCAACCCTTCACATTAGGCACTGAGGATAATCGCTATCCTGATGGTGCAGTCTGTCCACAAAATCAAGTATTAGGCACTTATCTTCATGGCGTATTCGATGAGCCACAAGCCTGTAATGCGCTACTGAACTGGGCAGGCTACCAACAGCAAAAAGCCCAAGATATGTCAGCATTGCGTGAGGAAAACCTCAATCGACTCGCCGATAGCCTTGAAGAGTCGCTCGATCTCGATTCACTATTTAACGGTATTGAGGGGTGGAGCTAATGAATAAGATGCAAGCTCATTGCCCTGCTTTGTTTGTTACAGCTCCAAGTAGTGATAGTGGTAAAACTACATTGGTTGCTGCTATGGCCAGATATTGGAGTAATCAAGGAAACAAAGTCAGAGTGTTTAAAACTGGGCCTGACTTTATCGACCCTATTTTTCATGAATTCGCCAGTGGTCATCCTGCTCACCACCTCGATCTTGGCATATCGCCTTTTCCTCGGGAAATTGAGGACGTCATAAACGTTATCGTCACGCAACGCTATGACATCTTCACGGACAACTTGAATAACCTCCCCTCTGAATATAACGGAGGTTTCTGGCTATTTGGCAGATCAATATGTGACAAACCTACATCACCTCATCTTATGTAGAACATGAGTTTTCGACACATAACAGCAAGGAGCAATAATGAAGCAACTGACGAACCTCACAGTGACCCCAAACCCAGGTCACCTGCTAGATAACTGGCAACAAGCTGAAGATTGGTTAAGCCAAATGAACCTTGATGGTTTCGAAATATATCCGCATGGCACTGTCTCTGCGGATGCTATTCCAGCTCATTTAAGTGGCGGCTTTCATCTGCAATCTTTTCCCATTCTGACTCCGTTACTTTATAACGACAGCAAACGGTTAATGGACATCTTTGGTGATTGGGACACTGTCGCACAATTCTATGGTGGTACTGATGCCGACTACCTCATCAACACCCTCACTCAACAACTGGACTTGGCGCACGCATTAGGCGCACCCTATGCGGTATTTCACCCTATGGATTGTGATATCGACAACCTCATCTCACAACACTTTCCTTGGACTTATGAAGATACAGTTAAAGCCTGCAGCCTGTTATTGAATCAAGTACTAGCCAAGAGTAAATTTAAGGGGAAATTATTATTCGAAAACATGTGGTGGCAGCAAAGCTTTCGCCTCGATAACCGCTGTGAGTATGATCTATTACGACACAGTGTTGATTATCAAAACTGCGGCATTTGCTTCGATACGGGCCATATGATGGCCACCCAAACACAGTTTAGCCATGAGCAGCAGGCTCTGGATTTTATTGAGCAACGCTTGCTGCAGCTGGATTTACACCATGAGATTTGTACCCTTCATTTAAACAGCAATATACTCCCAGCTCACAAGCCTCAGTGGCGAGCTCCACTGTCAGTAAAGAGTCCATTCTGGCAACAGTTTGATTTATCTTTACAACACATCAATAAACTAGACCCACACCAAGCCTTTAGTCAGTGTGACTTATCCAATCTTATTGAGCGTATAAAGCCTGATTTCCTTGTCCATGAAATTAACCAAAAAAGCCTACCACAGTGGCAAACTGATATTTCGACCCAGATGACATTATTAAACCGATGTTTACGTGTAGCATAACGAGTATTGGTTCTATGAAAACATAATAAAGTCAGTATCTAAGCTGTTTACATATAAGCAGCTAAAATATCTTTATAAGAGTGTGACGGTAAGGGCTTTACGGTGTTACAGCTAGTCACAAACCAAGGTTTCCCCGAAATATAATAGATTACGACGACAGTCACAGAGGCGTACTTAAAGCGCTGTTAGTTTACTGTTAGCCGCTATAAAAAGTTGCTATTACCCTCAAAAACAGACTGGTAATAGCAACTAAGACTATTTAGCTAGTATTTTATAACCAACTAAAAATGATACCTAAAGGTCGCCATCACGAGATGAGCGGTGTAATCATGATTCAATTCCCCTAAGGTTTTAATACCAGTAGGGCCAGTTCCTGGATAGTAATTAACAGGTAATTGCGTATCGTCACTGTCTTTGTAACGTTCAATTTCATAACGTAAGCCGACCGTCATGGCTTTAGACAATGCATAATCTACAAAAACCGAAGCATAATGACTGGTTGATTCAAAATCGCCAAATACATCATTATTGTCAATATCGCTGTCGCTGAAAGACAGTGCATAGCTATAATTACCACCGATACTTATGCCATAGTCAGCTAAACCTGTGTAATCAAACCCAACACCAATAAAGCCAAACTGCTCGTTGGTATTAGCTTGCCAATAATTAGAATAATCATTACGTGCACCAGCCTGATTATTATCAATCCATTGATAACCGCCATCACCATTTAGGTTCAAGGTTTCAGTCACTTGCCAGTTTACACTTAAGTCATAACCGTAGTTTTCTGATTCAATGAGGCCAATATCAGTATTAGTATAATCATCTAGCGAGTAATAGCCGTTGAAGCTAACTGAGACATTATCCAATGGGGTATGAGTGACAAATACCTCAGCTTTTGAGCTTTTCTTATCTGCAAGATAATACTTACGCATTAACTCACTCTCGTCACCTGATACTGCATCGTCATATAAGAACGATGAACCACCTTTGTCCGAGTAACTGCCTTTTAAGCGTAAATCCCACTTTTCAAAATTACTTGCACGCCATTGCGCCCAAAAAATATTGTCATCCGTTTTTTCTCGATCTTGATTTGAACGTTCAGTATCTGTACGGTCAAAACCTGCCTCAATACGCTGACCCGTTGCAAGATTATAACTAGCACTCACTTTGTAAGTCGTTCGAGTCGTGTCATAGATACGATTCTCAACCAATTCTCCGGTCATCGAATTGTAATTATACTGTTCGTACTCGTGGATGTCGGTGGTGTTGTCTCTATCAGAGTAATCCACAGAAGCATTCAAACGTAGCCCTTTAGCAATTAGGCTAGACACTTTAAAGTTAGCATCAAGAATATCAACTTCGACATTACCTTGATTCCCACTGTTTGGGATACCTGTTAAGGTAATAAAGTTACTGTCTTGCTTCATATTTCCGCTAACAAGGCGGCCACTGAGATAGGTTTTATCAAAACGGTAATTACCTAACGCACTCACAAAATGTGCTTGGTTATCTGCCGCCTGTGACACACTAGGATAAGCATCATTGTCAATTGACAAAGCATGGTTATTATTATCAAACCAACTACCTTTGTAGTTAACTTCAGAGAACCAATTATTGCCATTAAAGTTCACTCCCGCAGATAAATTTTGCGTGCGCATATCTACAGGTGCAGCTAAGTTAGTCGCAATGATGCCACCATTACTCATACTGCTAAGCAGCTTACCCGTTTTATCTTCCGTCGCGTATTTAACATAGGTCGCGTAGCGGTCGCGAGTATAGTTTGCTTCTAATTGATACTTTTTGCGCTGTAAAGATAATGACTGAGTCACGAGGTCATCATTTTCTACAAAATGGCCATTATTACTAGTCCAAACGCTTTGTGCATTATCTGCTGTGTATTGATTTTTTTCATCAAAACTTGCCTTGATACCCCAACTACCGAGGCGGCCAGTTTTGATGCTACCGTTACCTTGCTGACTACCTAAATTATCAGCCTTGATTTCGGTACGATAACCTCGACTATTAATCACCAGATCAGAGTTCACTCCAGCGGCTAAACCGTCTGTGTATTTCAGTTTATTCGCGGCGTAGTCATCGTCACTATCTAATGCCCCTAAATCAACTCCAACCTGACCAATAACACTGCTGTTAGAAACGCAGTTCTTACATTTCCAGCTATCAGCACGATTGTTAACATCATTTGCCGCTGTTACACCAAAATCAAATGCCATCGCTCCAGTACTAACACTGGCAAGCGCTATGGCAACTAAATTTAATCTAAATTTCATAAGATAATCCCCTTAAAACTGTAGCGCCTTGCCAGACGTATGATTTGAACCATGTATTTGGCTATGACAATTTAAACATCCCTGGCCTGCTGTTTGGACGCTTTGATTATCACCAGGCATAGTGGAAGCATGGATATCTCCTGCATGACATTGCTTACACAACATAGGCACACGTGATTTAAGAAGATCATTGTTAACGCTGCCATGAGCGTTGTGACAGTTGGCACAGTTCTCCATTACCGGAGCGTGCTCCCAAAGGAAAGGACCACGTTTTTCGGCATGGCATTCAAAACAGGTTTGATTAACATTAAAGGCTTTAAGATCACTCTCGCCCATTGACCCATGCGGGTTATGACAATCAGTACAGACCATTGAGCCATTATTAATTGGATGATGGCTACGTTTATGGGTATCTGCATTTACTTTGATATGACAGTTCGCACACACTTCAGCTTGTGTGTTTTTTACCATAATAGGATCTTTGGCAGCATGCACCTGATGACAGCTGACACAAGCAACGTCTTGATCTGCATGAGCAGAGGTATGCCATGCACTTCGAGCATTGTCATTATGACAAGCAGTACACACAGAGTTTTGCATATCAGCAGTCAAAACTGAGTCTGTACCAAAATCTATCATTGGTTCATTTTTGCCCCTATGCTTACCTTGAGGTCCATGACATGCCTCACATTGCAAACCCGCCATTGGGCTATTGCTTGACATCGCTTGACCGTGAACGCCATCAAAGATGGCCATGACTTTTTCAGAGCGCTTATGGCACATCAAGCAACCATCAGCCCCCTTTTTCGAATAAGCCCCACTTTCAAATTTATCCATCAAAATATCGATTGGCTCAGCATTAATGCTACTGGCAATAAAGCCAGATAGCATAATTAGCAATGCACTCATACGTTTCAATTTTTTCATATCATCTGCCATAATTTATATTAGATTTTTAGTTTTGCTACTCAATATGTTCAATTTACATATCGATTAGAAACAGAGACTAACCACAAAAAATAGAAATTTCTCTGGGGTTTTTAACAGTAAACTTAAAACTGTTAGCTATAACCGAAGATATTTTGGCAGGCTGATAACAAGGTGGGCATAAGAGGGCTTCCCCTCTGGATCACATACTGCAGATAAAAGTGAAACTAAGGTAAAAAACAGTTTAATTGATGTGAACTTACCTTAGCGTGTATAGATAATCTACTGGCAAATAGGTGTATTGAACCTCCCAATGGATTGCAGCGCTAAGATGGAGGTAATTACATTTCCTTTATAGGTAGCTACTATTATTAGTAGCTACCTCGTTATCATTGAATCAATCCCAGCGGAAACTGCGACTAGCTAGCGCTAAACATATCAAAATCGTTGCCACAAGATATAGCAGATGATTGCCAATATCGAATAATCCAGCGCCGTCGATAATAACCGCCCTATTAGCATCATTCATGTGAGTTAACGGTAAGCAATCAGCCAAAAAACGAACCCAGGGTTTACTGCCTTCTAAAGAAAACCAAATCCCCGATAAAAACATCATTGGCCATGAGAGAATATTAAGCAGTCCATTACACAACTCGTCTGAGCGGGTACGACTTGCCACCAGCAAACCGATACTGATCATGGCTGCGCTACCGAGTAATGTATTGAGCACCAAAAGCAGTACATTACCTTGAGAGCGAATATCGAACATCAGCGCGATAACCAAAAAGACTAAGATAGCAGAAACCACTGTCGCTCCAAGTCTTGAAATGAGTTGGGATGCCAAAAACTGCCACGCCGCTAACGGGGTTACTTGCAACCGCTTTAACACCCCGGTTCTGCGATACCGCACCACCACATAACCCACGCCATAAAGCGCAGAAAACATCATGTTCATTCCGATAATACCTGGCAGTAGCCACTCAACATGACGCACGGCATTGCCAACAATTGTTTGCTTTTCTAACTCAGGGGATTTGCTAAAAATAACCTGCTCTAATATATAACCTTTAGCACTGTCTGGGTTGACCCAATAACTATCGCCACTGATCAAACCATCAATTAAATGTCGAGAGACTTTATGCTTTGCTTGCTCTAAGTCATTGTAATAAATAACATCCACATGTTTTAACTCCGACAATGCCTCAAGCTGCGGACTATCACCATAGGCACCAAGCTGATAAAGCGTCGGGTTATCATCATCGAACACCAGTACGAGAACCAGAATAATGATAATTGGAAATAGTAGTGACCAGCCTAGCGCAGACTTGTCACGCACAAACTCAAGGTTTCGGGCGTTGATCAGTGCAAATAATGCATTCATATACGAAGCTCATTACCAGTTAACTTTAGAAAAAGGTCTTCAAGGTGCGGCTTACGCACAGACATGCCGTTAGTAGAGTGACCAGAAGCGAGTGCTGGCAGTAGATCATTAAAGCTATGACACTCTACCCTTGTTTGACCAGAACAATGACTAACTCTTACTGGTAAACCGTCAAAATCCTGAGCGCAATAAACGCCATCGAGTTCAACAATTTGCGGAAAAAAATTATCTTTAAGTAGCGCTTCAGGTGAACCTTCTGCGATAAACTGTCCTTTATCCATGATGGCAATTTGATCGCAAAGCTGCTCTGCTTCATCCATATAATGTGTAGTGAGAATAACTGTTTTCCCTTGTTTTATTATCTCCCTAACCAACTGCCAAAAATGTAACCTAGCCTGGGGGTCTAGCCCGGTGGTGGGCTCATCTAAAAAAAGCAAAGCGGGATCATTAACTAAACTCAACGCCAGCAATAGCCGCTGCTTTTGTCCCCCAGAAAGCGTAAAATGAAGCTGATTAGCAACTTCCTGTAGTTGACATAACTCGATCAAATGGGAAATAGGTGCATGGCTTTGGTAAAAACTTGCGAAAAGTTTCAAGCAATCTTTAACAGTTAAATAATCCGGTAGCGTAGTCGACTGAAATTGAATTCCAATTTCTTGTTTGAAATTCTTTTTGATTGGCAAGCCTCGATAGCGTATGTCACCCTGAGTTGGCTTCAAGACACCTTCAAGGATTTCAAGCGTTGTTGACTTACCGGCGCCATTAGGACCCAGTAAACCAAAACACTGACCAGCCTCAATATCTAAGTTAATGTTATTAACCGCAGTGAAATCACCGTATCGATGAGTTAAGCCGCGAACACTTAATAATACTGACAATACAACCTCAAGAAAAATTATTAGACATATATTATCTGTAGTGCAATGGAAAAAAACACTGGGGGTTTTAACAGTCTTTGATTTAGCAAATCATAATTGTGTACTTGCACACAAAGCTGTTTTAACGTGCTTGTTTTTAGCGAAAATCACCCCATCATGCCTGAACATCATTGATATTGAGATTTAACATGCGCGCGATAAAAATACTATTTGGGCTAGTCCTTTTTTTAGCTATACAGCCAGTTTTTAGCCAAGAGGAACAATCCCTCAGAATTGTGTCTTTGGCCCCCAATTGGAGCCATACTGTTGCTGAAATTGGGGCAATTGATAACCTAGTAGGTGTGACTCGTTACGCTCGATTTCCTGCCGAAGTCCCCTTAAGAGTTGAACAAAGTCGTATCGACATTGTTGGTGGATTTACTGATATCACTATCGACAATATCACTCGCTTGAATCCAGATCTCGTGCTCACAGCTACTGGACTGCAACTGACGTTAAAAGCACAGCTAAAAGCACTGGGAATACCCGTTATTCATATGGAGGAATCCAGCTTAGAAGAGGTATACACCAAAATAATTTTGCTTGGGGAGACAATAAATCATCAAAAACAAGCCATTACCTTGGTCGAATCAATTCAGGGTCAGCTACGAAAGATCGCATCCCAATACAGTAACCATCCATCTCCAAAGGTCTATTACGAAATTAACTATTTATATAAATGCGTGCCCGGAAAGCATTCATACATGACTGAACTAATTGAATTGGTTGGAGCTAAAGCCATTTTGTCAGATCGTGATGGTATCGCGCCCATGGTGACCTGGCCAGAAGTTGTGCAAGAAAACCCCGATGTTATTTTGCTGCCGATGTGGCCAGATGCAACAGGCCCAATCTTCGAAGGACCACAAGCGGGTAGCGGCACCACCACCATCAGTGAGGTCAAGTCCCGTGAAGAGGCTAATCGCGTGAACGCAGTAAATAAAAATGCTGTCAGATTTATTGACTCGGCAGTGACCAAACAGGCTGGGCCGAATATCCCCCAAGCAGCAAGGCTACTCGCGGAAGCTATTTATGGTAATTAAAACACAAATTTTAATGACCGCTAAATGAATAGTGAGGCCTTGTTAAAAGCGCAATAGCCAATTACAAAAAAACGATAAATAAACCAAACAGCAATTTAATCTTTAGTGCAATAAGTTATCGAATATTTGCAACAAAGCGAAAATGTAGCTAATAGCTTTGGTCATTAGCGTGCGTTAAGCACGCTGATTAAGCAACTCATTTATAAGCATTAAATTATTAAGGTATCCACCTTAAATAGCTACAACTAAGGTGGTTTAGTTAATCAAATGTAAGACACTCTGCAACCTTTAATGAATTAATGCAAAGATGACTTTTCTAAGCCTGCTTTGGAAAATAAAACGGTACTTGAATGCTGAGGCATTCATCACACACGGCGTACAACCAAAGCAATCAATACGATTCAAATCACAGTAAAGGGATAACCCAATACCTCCTTAAAATGTATTAGTTTTAACTTGAGTTGCATTAAATTGAACACCTCAAACCTCTTAAACTATTTGAAACGCACACCTTGAACATTTACACACCTTAACAACCTAAATAAAGCTAAATAAAGCTAAAACAGCTCAACTTTAACCTAACCACTATACCCATCAATTAAAATGAATGCTTTTTAGACAGTAAAATGACCATGATAAAGAGTTGAGGTTCCACGCTTTACTACAATATAAAACTGCTTTCCCACAAGCTTAAAATCAGATTTTGCCCCCAGCTATGACAAACCTTTGTCAGCTTAGCTCAGGACGGAACATACTCAAAAAAAAAGCCACTTGAAATCAAGTGGCTTTTAGCATCGAATTTAACTA